>JBMTSM010000094.1:0-6999 GCA_049448275.1 Burkholderiaceae bacterium | reverse complement strand
GCTGGTTTCGGTGTCGAGGTCGATTACCACGGCGCCGACATGAGTAAACCCGATGAAATCGAAGCCCTGATGGCGGCCACCGCCAAACGATTTGGGCGAACCGATATTCTGGTCAACAACGCCGGCATCCAACACGTCGCCCCAGTGAGCGACTTCCCCGTTGAACGCTGGGACGCCGTGATTGCCATCAACCTGTCCAGCGCCTTCCACACCTCGCGCTTGGCACTGCCCGCCATGCAGGCGGCGAACTGGGGACGAATTATCAATATCGCGTCAGTGCACGGTTTGGTTGGTTCGGTACAAAAATCAGCCTATGTCGCCGCCAAACACGGCATCATCGGCCTGACCAAAGTAACCGCGCTCGAAAACGCCACAACGGGTATCACCGCCAACGCGATCTGTCCGGGATGGGTGCTCACGCCATTGGTTCAGGCACAAGTCGATGCACGTGCCAAGCAGCTGGGTGTCTCGATTGAAGAGGCCAAGCGCGGTTTGCTTGCGGAAAAAGAGCCCTCACAGCAATTCACAACCCCCGAGGAATTGGGCGAACTGGCGGTCTTTTTGTGCGGCCCCGCCAGCGGCAATATCCGTGGGGCTGCTTGGGTAATGGATGGTGGCTGGTCAGCGCAGTAAAGGCACTTAATTGGGTCGTCAGGCGGCGACGAGCAGCACGACCGCTTGGGCCTCGATACTGAGGCCCTCGCCAACAGGTCCCATCTTTTCCGCCGTTTTCGCTTTCACATTGACAGCGCTCGTTGGTACGCCAAGTAACGTGGCTAAGCGCTCAGTCATCGCGGATTTATAGGGCCCCAATCGCGGAGCCTGCGCAACGATCGTGGTGTCAACGTTACCCACACGCCAGCCCGCAGCCTGAACACGCGCCAAGGCTTGTGTCAGCAAAACCGTCGAATCCGCGTTTTTAAATTGGACATCGTTGTCCGGGAATAGCGTGCCAATATCCCCCAACGCGGCCGCACCTAACAGGGCATCAATGACCGCGTGAATCAAGGCATCGGCATCAGAATGTCCCATCAAACCCTTGCTGTGAGGAATCATGACACCGCCCAAAATCAACGGCCTTCCTTCGACCAATGCATGGGTATCCCACCCTTGTCCGATTCGAAATCCGGCTGAATTTGGCGTTGTCATAGGGTGTCTTTCTGCGCACGTTGGGCGAGTATGGCGTTCGCCATCGCAAAATCACTGGGATAGGTCACTTTAAAGTTGTCGGCGCCACCGGGGATCAGTATCGGCGAAACACCCAAGCGCTCCATCGCGCTGGCCTCATCGGTGATCGCCTGCCAATCCGCTGGCTGCGCCGACGCGTTTTCAAGCGCTTTGCGAAGCGCCACCAACGGGAACATCTGCGGTGTTTGGGCTAACCACCGACCCTCCCGGGGTAGTGTCGTTGCGACCGACTCGACACCCTTGGCGTTGACTTGTGCGACTTTTAGGGTGTCCGCCAATGGCTGGGCCAACAAGCCACCACGTCGGTGCTGCAAACAGGCGGCGATGAGTGCCTCAACAGCCTCTGAACGCACCAAACACCGTGCCGCATCATGGACGAGCACCCAATCATCAGGGCCGACGTTCGGCATCCCGGTAAGAAACTGCAAGCCATTCATCACACTGCGCGCACGCGTGTCGCCCCCTATAGGCCGCTGCGTCACCGCTGTAAAAGAGGTGGGTTGGCCCAGCGGTGGCTGGGTCGCCATCAGCGTGGACCATTCCGCATCATCCGGGGCGGTAACGACCAACAGCTCACCACAAACCGCGAGGCCTTCGGTGGCACGGGCGACCCGAACCTCACACAATGCGCGCAGGGTGTGCCAGACCATCGGGCGCCCTGCAAGGTCTTGGTATTGCTTGGCACGCGCGGGCTGCCCAGCGACCAAAGCCCGCTGACCCGCGCCAGCACAGGGCACAACGATGTGACAACGAATGGGCAAATCAGAACTCAATGCGGGTCTCACGGGAACGCCGATCGGGCCGGCCGGTAAAAGCCCCATTGTAGGCAAAGACAACACCCTGAGCCGCTAAAATAAGCCCTCACACCCCGACGCCTCGCGATTCGGGGTTTCGTCGTTTTCATGCGCCCCGTGTCCCACCTCATACACATGCAATTACCCAAGCTCACCACTGGCAAACGCTTCAACCTGCCGCACCCACCCATTGGTTGCGACAGCCTGTGGTTGAGTCATTTGGCGAAACAGGAAAAAGCCTCAGGGCGCCCCTTATTGATCGTCACGGCAGATGCCGCCAATGCAGCCCGGTTACTCGACGAGATGGCATTCTTCGAGCCCGACATTCGCGGCGCGCTGTTCCCAGACTGGGAAACGCTGCCTTATGACCATTTCTCCCCGCACCAAGACCTGATCAGTGAGCGACTGGCCACGCTGTGGCGTATCAAGCAACGTGACGAGTCAACCGGCGCTGATGTCGTGGTCATTCCGGCGACCACCGCGCTGTACCGAATTGCACCGCCGTCGTTTTTAGCGGCATACACCTTCTCATTCAAGGTCAAACAAACCCTAGACGAGGCCAAGCTTCGCAGCCAATTGACGACCGCTGGCTACAACCACGTGTCACAAGTAGTTAGTCCTGGCGAATACGCCGTGCGCGGGGGCCTGATTGACCTGTTCCCGATGGGCTCATTGGTCCCCTACCGGATCGACTTGTTCGACGACGAGATCGATAGCATCCGCACATTCGACCCGGACACGCAACGCAGCCTTTACCCCGTACCGGAGGTGCGCTTGTTACCTGGGCGTGAGTTCCCGATGGACGAGCCCGCGCGTGCTGCCTTTCGGAACAAGTGGCGCGAGGTCATGGAGGGCGACCCCACGAAGAGCCGCATCTACAAGGATATGGGCAATGGCGTTGCAACGGCTGGTATCGAGTACTACTTGCCGCTGTTCTTTGAAGAGACAGCGACCGTCTTTGACTACATCGGCGCCGACGCGACGGTGGCGCTTGTCGGCGACTTGGACAGCGCCATGGCGCAGTTTTGGCGCGATACCGAGGACCGCCATCGCTTGCTTGCGAATGACCCTGAGCGTCCCGCTCTACCGCCTCACGCACTCTTTTTGTCGCAAGAAGAATTCTTCATCAAAGCGAATGCACATGCACAGGTTGCCTTTAAAACCGTCAGCCGTGATCCCAGCGACTCAGCTGCAACCACCGAGCTAGCCCCGTTTGCGTACGTCCCCGACATCACGGTTGACCGCGCGGGAGATGATCCCCTTCGTCGCCTGAAAACATGGCGGCAGTCATCAGGCCTGCGTACCCTCATCTTGGCGGAGTCAGAGGGCCGACGAGAAAGCTTGCAGGACTTTTTAAGGGCCAGCCAGGTCAATCCCGTTGGTTTTGACACGCTGGCCTCGTTCTTAGCCAGTAACGAGCCGCTCGGCATCGCGGTATCAAACCTCGCACAGGGCTTTGTGTGGACGAACCTCGACATCGCTTTCGTCACCGAGACCGAACTGTTCTCGGTCGCCACAACCGCTCGCAAACGCCGTCGACAAGAACAAGCCAGCGACGTTGACTCGTTAATCAAAGATTTGAGTGAGCTCAATGTTGGCGACCCGGTCGTCCACAGTGCGCACGGTATCGGTCGCTACCACGGCTTGATCAACATGGATTTAGGGCAAGGCGTGGACGACAACGGCGACCCCTTGTTGCAAGAATTTCTGCATCTAGAGTACGCGGACAAAGCCACCCTGTATGTACCGGTCAGCCAATTACACCTGATCAGCCGTTATACCGGCGTGAGCGCCGATGAGGCCAAGCTGCACCGACTGGGCAGTGGGCAATGGGAGAAAGCCAAGCGCAAGGCCGCTGAACAGGTACGTGATGCGGCAGCAGAACTACTGAACATTTATGCGCGGCGTCAAGCGCGGTCTGGACACGCTTTCCGATACAGCCCTGCCGATTACGAACGCTTTGCGAATGACTTTGGCTTCGACGAAACCGCCGATCAGCGCGCCGCAATTCACGCGGTGATACAAGACATGATCTCACCCCGACCGATGGACCGCTTGGTCTGCGGTGACGTCGGTTTTGGTAAGACGGAGGTCGCGCTACGCGCTGCATTTGTAGCCGTCACGGGCGGTCGCCAAGTCGCCTTGCTGGCACCCACAACCCTATTGGCTGAGCAGCACTACCAAACCTTGGTCGACCGCTTTGCTCAATGGCCTATCAAGATTGCCGAGATGTCGCGTTTCCGCTCGACGAAGGAGATCACAACCGCAGCCAAAGGCCTCGCTGATGGCACGGTCGATATCGTGGTGGGAACGCACAAACTCCTCAGTGACACCATCAAATTCAAGAACCTGGGCCTGCTGATCATCGATGAAGAGCACCGGTTCGGCGTACGGCACAAAGAGGCCATGAAAGCGCTAAGAGCAGAGGTCGATGTGTTGACCCTAACAGCGACGCCGATACCGCGCACCATGGGTATGGCCCTCGAGGGCATTCGTGACCTGTCCGTGATTGCGACCGCGCCACAGCGCCGACTGGCCATCAAGACCTTCGTGCGCAACGAGGGGCAAGGCGTGATCCGCGAAGCGGTCATGCGTGAGCTCAAGCGCGGTGGGCAGGTTTACTTCCTGCACAACGAAGTTGAAACCATTGAAAACCGGCGCCAACAACTCGAGGCCTACTTACCAGAGGCACGCATCGCCATTGCCCATGGCCAGATGCCGGAGCGTCAACTCGAACAAGTGATGCGCGATTTTGTGGCGCAGCGATTCAACATTCTGTTGTGCTCCACCATCATCGAAACCGGTATTGATGTGCCCAGTGCCAACACCATCGTGATGGCGCGGGCCGACAAATTCGGATTGGCACAACTGCACCAATTGCGTGGTCGCGTTGGACGGAGTCACCACCAGGCCTACGCCTACCTATTGGTACCTGACACCCAGAGCCTTACCAAGCAAGCCAAGCAGCGCCTCGAGGCGATTCAAGAAATGGAAGAGTTGGGTTCCGGCTTCTATTTGGCAATGCACGACCTAGAAATTCGCGGCGCTGGCGAGGTGTTGGGTGAAAACCAAAGCGGCAATATGTTGGAGGTGGGCTTCCAGCTCTATAACGACATGTTGGCCGAAGCGGTTGCCAGCTTGAAAGCGGGACGCGAGCCCGACCTGCTGAGTCCGATGGCGGCCGTAACCGATATCAACTTACACGTCCCGGCGCTGTTACCCAACGACTACTGCGGCGATGTGCACCTCAGGCTCAGTTTTTATAAAAAGCTGGCTACCGCAAAAAACACCGAGCAGATCGACCGACTCATGGAGGAAATTGCGGATCGCTTTGGCAAGTTGCCACCGCAGGCCATTGCGTTGGTCGACGTGCACCGTCTGCGCGTGCTGTGCGCACCTTATGGCATTGTCAAAGTCGATGCGGCGCCGACCGTGATCAATATAAGCTTCAAAAAAGATGCACCGATAGACCCGGGCAAGATCATCGAATTGATTCAAAAACACCGCTACATCAAACTGGCAGGCAATGACAAACTACGCATCGAAAAGGCCTTTGAAGACCCCAATGTGCGAGTCCACATGGTGCGCGACATCCTTCGTCATTTAGGCAAGCCACAGGTCAGCGCCGAGGCCGTTGTCTCCCCCTAACCAGCCCCTGACCATGACCCATTACGAAATTGAACCCGGCCTCGTCATTCGCCAAGGCGCCCGCATCCAGCCGCTTAAGCAATTCAAAGTGATTGCTTTTGACATGGATTCAACGCTGATCAACATCGAATGCATCGACGAGATCGCGGACGCCGCAGGTAAGAAGGCCGAGGTTGCGGCCATCACCGAGGCCGCCATGCGTGGCGAAATCACCGACTTCAAAGACAGCCTGCGACGCAGGCTCGCGCTGTTGAAGGGCGTATCCGTCTCTCACCTCGAAGCCGTTTACACCGACCGCCTCAAACTCAATCCCGGCGCTGAAACCCTGTTAGCCGCCTGCCGTGAAGCGGGTCTCTACACAGTTTTAGTGAGCGGTGGTTTCACCTTCTTTGCCTCCCGGGTACAAGCCCGTTTAAAGATTGACTTTGCACGAAGCAACGAACTGGAACTGATCGACGGTGCATTGACGGGTGACTTAATCAGCCAAGACTGGGGCACCATTTGTGACGGTGACATGAAGAAAACAACCCTGCAAGCGATCTGCGCGCAAGTGGGATGCCCCACCACCGATGCCATCGCTGTGGGGGACGGGGCTAATGACCTGCCCATGATGTCAGTCGCTGGCTTGTCAGTGGCTTACCAAGCAAAGGAAAAGGTGAGACAGCAAGCAGATGTGGCGATCAACACAGGTGGTCTCGATGCCCTATGCCGTGTCTTGGTCGACTAAAGTAAGCTCGAAACCACCCTCGTCGAGATAGCGGTGCGTGCCGAACGCCGCTGCCATCGCAGCCGTCTCTGCGATCTGCCAGCTTTCGAAAATGTCGCGCTCCGACGCCGTCATCGACTCCATGTCGGGCGTCTCGCCATAAATGACGATCAATTGGCGAAACATTTGATAAACCGGCGCAATTAAGTCACTGCTGCCGAGGTTGGCGATCAACGCCGCTTCGAAGCGGCGTTCAGCCTCTTGCCGATCGGCATCTGAGACGCCCTCCGGTGCATGAATCCGAATGCGGTAACTCATGTCGGGTCGATCTGATTACTGGATGCACGGCGCAACGGCTTCAGCAGGTCACTGAGGCCGTTGTGATCGATTTCATGCATGAGCTGTAACAGTTCGCCAATGCGACCTTTTGGAAAGCCCTCACGCGCAAACCAGTTCAAATAGTTACCCGGCAAGTCAGCCAGATATACACCCTGGTGCTTGCCGAATGGCATGCGCGTCTCGACCAAGGCCTGCAAATCATCGGACTGCATCGCGCTAAGCCTTGGGTACTTTGATACGGTGGCCGCGCGCCTTCAGCCAAGCGGCTGCGCGCGTGACGTGATCACCCTGAACCTCGATAACACCGGCTTTCGCTGTACCGCC
>JBMTSM010000093.1:0-7001 GCA_049448275.1 Burkholderiaceae bacterium | reverse complement strand
ACCACGTTTGAGAATGACTCCGCAACCTCCGCGAACTTACGAGCAGCCTGCGAACCACGCAAGTCATCGAGAATCGATGCGCGCATCGCCTCGTAGGGCTTGATCTCTGCTGACTTCACATCAGTGAGTTGAATGATGTGCAAACCAAAATCCGTGCGTACGATGTCAGAGATCTCGCCCTTCTTCATTGCAAATACGGCATCGTTGAAGGTCTGTACCATCGCACCCGGCCCGAAGAAGCCCAGGTCGCCGCCATTTTGAGCAGAACCAGGATCTTGTGAGTTTTCCTTTGCCAATTGTGCGAACTGCGCTGGATCTGCTTTGACCCGAGCAAGCAACTCCTTGGCTTTTTCCTCCGCCGCCTTCAAAGCGTCGGCAGACGCACCCGCATCAAGGGTGAGCAATATATGGCTAGCTCGGCGTTCTTCCGGCCCTGAAAGTCGAGACTTGTTTTGTTCGTAATAGGCCTTTAAATCCGCCTCATTGATTTCGATAGCCTTTGCAATATCAGCCTGATCCAACACCAAATAGGCTACATCGACCGTCTCAGGCGCCAAAAAATTAGCCTTGTTGTCGTCGTAAAAAGTCTGAACATCAGCGTCGGTTACCTTCACACTTTCGGTGAATTGCCGGGAATCGAAAAGTGCCACCTGAATCTGACGGCGCTCAAAGTAGGCGTCCAGCGTCGCTTTCGCTGCAGCGCTTAGCGCCAAGCCCGTGGCTTGAACGCCCTGCGCCACTTGCGCTTTTGCCAATCCGTAGGCCAATTGAGCGGCATAACTCTCGTCGGTCATGCCACGAATAGCCAGTTCCTCGCGCACCTGCGCGACGTCAAGGTTGCCGCTGGCGTCGCGACGCGCGTTAAGCCAAGGATCGTCACGCAGCGCCCGCTGAACCGCACGGTCGCCTGCGACCACACGGAGGTTACGTACCGACGCGGCCACCAACTCGTCCTGCAACAGACGCTCTAAAGTGGCATAGCGTGCCTCCGGCGTGTCCAATAATTTGACATCCAGTTGCGGCATCGACTCGCGCAGGTTTTGAATTTCTGCCTCATGCGCTTGATCCCACTGCGCCTGCGTGATGACAGCACCATCTAATTCCGCCACAGTGGGGCTCTTGTCGTTGAACGAGCTGTAACCGCTGACCCCTACAAATACGAACGCAATGACCAGCAGGCCGAGCAAAAATATCATCACGATTTTGCTTTGACGGATTGTTTCAAACATGCCGGAAATTCCTCAAGACAGGGTCACGAAAACGAGACTAACAGTTAACCAAAACACACGATATTAACGCGCAATGAAAAAGGCGAACAATGTTCGCCTTTGAGGGGGTGGTGGGTGCTGACGGTCTCGAACCGCCGACCTACGCCGTGTAAAGGCGCCGCTCTACCAACTGAGCTAAGCACCCCACCGCTTGGAAGCTACTGATTAACGACCGTTAATCGCGTCTTTCAAGCCTTTACCTGGACGGAACTTAGGCACTTTCGCTGCCTTGATCTTGATTGTATCGCCAGTGCGTGGGTTGCGACCAGTGCGAGCTGCGCGCTTACCAACCGCAAAAGTTCCAAAACCGACCAAAGAGACGGTACCGCCCTTTTTCAGGGTCTTGCGAACCGCATCAATCATTGCTTCCAACGAGCGTGCTGCAGACGCTTTTGATGTGTCGGTTGTCTTTGCGATGTGTTCAATCAATTCTGTTTTATTCACGCTAACTCCTTAGATTAAAGATGACCTACGGTACGCAGGATTGTATCCACGATATTTGGTGCAACCGAAACTTTGCAAAAAACTTTTTAAATTTCAGCGCGGGATCGATTAAACCGAAGTGCGCCCGCGGCGTCAACAAGAGAAACATCGGTAAAACCCTTATTTGACGCCACTTTCAGACAAAAAGTTACGGTGCGAGTAACTTTGCAATCGCTTCACCCACAGCCTGCGTAGAGGCTGTACCGCCCAAGTCACGCGTTCGCGGCGCATCCGTACCGGGCTGTAACGACGCTGTAACAGCTTCCAAAATCGCGTCGTGCGCATCGCGGTACCCCAAAAAGTCCAGCATCATGGCACCCGCCCATATTTGCCCGATTGGATTCGCAATATTTTGTCCGGCGATATCGGGAGCAGATCCATGAACCGGCTCGAAGAGGGAGGGAAATTTCCGCTCAGGGTTCAAGTTGCCGCTGGGCGCCAGTCCAATCGTGCCGGTACAAGCGGGCCCCAGGTCGCTCAGAATGTCTCCAAACAGGTTACTCGCTACCACCACGTCGAACCGGTCGGGCCGCTGTACGAAGTGCGCACACAAAATATCAATGTGGAACTGGTCTGTTCTGATATCTGGGAATTCCGCTGCCATCGCTGCAAATCGCTCGTCCCAATAGGGCATGGTGATGGCAATGCCATTCGACTTGGTGGCACTTGTGAGGTGCTTGGCGCCCCGCTTCTGGGCCAACTCAAAGGCAAAGCGCAACACGCGGTCGACGCCATAGCGTGACATGACCGTCTCTTGCATGACGATTTCGCGGGGGGTTCCAGCGTACATGCGGCCACCAATGGACGAGTATTCGCCCTCGGTGTTCTCTCGCACAATCATCATGTCAATCTCACCAGGCTCCCGGGGACTGCCGTCTGGCCGAACCACGGGTGCAATCACGCCTGGCAATAATTTGGCGGGGCGTAAGTTGATGTACTGGTCAAACTCGCGCCGGAATTGCAGCAAGGAACCCCACAACGATACGTGGTCAGGGATCTTCTCAGGCCAGCCCACTGCACCAAAGAAGATGGCATCAACACCGGCCAGCTGGGCTTTCCAGTCGTCAGGCAACATCTTGCCGTGTCGCTCGTAGTAGGGCCAGCTGGCCCAATCAAAGTGCTTGTAGACGAGATCAATCCCAAAGCGCTCAGCAGCGACGCTCAAAACGCGCAGGCCTTCGGGCATCACTTCGGTTCCAATGCCGTCTCCGGCGATTACTGCGATGGTGTGTTGTGTCATAAGTCGTCCGTGTCGATAAATTTTTAAACGCCTCGGGTTATACCCCGATTAACTAACTGCGCGGCCTCACCAAGGCGACACCCAGCACCGTGATGGCCATACCCAACAACGTGAGCGGGGTCAGCGGCTCGTCAAATAAGAACCACGCAATTACAGCCGTGCAAGGAGGGACCAAGTACATCAGACTGCTCACGGCCGCAGCCGCACCGCGCTGAATGAGCAAATACAACAGGGAACTGGCACCCAAACTCAGCGCCAATACAGACCAAGCCATCGCGATCATGACATCTGGCACCCACTGCACGGGTTGATTCTCAATCAGGGCCAGGGGTAAGGTAAGCGCCAATGCAGCACTCATTTGAATCACACTGGCGGCGCGCACATCGCATGGCTGCACAAAACGCTTCTGATAAAGCGTACCCGCGGTGATGCTAAGCAGCGCCGTGACGGCCAACGTGATGGTGAGCGGGGTGACCTCACCCGCATGGTCGAGCTTATGAGACACCACAAGGAACAAGCCCAACAAACCCAGGACCAAACCGAGCCATTGCCGGGGTGTGACACGGCTGCCCACATAGGACAACCAGATACCTGTCAGCACTGGCTGCAAACCAACAATCAGTGCAGCGAGCCCAGCGCCCATACCCGCTTTGACAGCGGCCCACACGCCGCCGAGGTAGCCCGCGTGCATCAATAGACCGGTCACAGCGAGGTGCGCCCACGCCCGTCGAGACCGCGGAAAGTCCACGCCCGAGAGCTTGACCCAAATGAGAAAACAGGCCACTGACAAGCAGTACCGCCAGGCCAGGAAGGCCATCGGCCCTGCATGGGGCATACCCAAGCGCGCAACGATAAAACCAGTGCTCCAGATGAGTACGAAAACAACGGGCATGGCGGCTATCAGCCGCTGATCGGTTTGCGACATACCGACCAATCAGCGTTCGAGTCCGTCGCGAATCGCGGGCAGTGCTTTTTGCAAGTAGTACACCATGGACCAAACCGTCAGAAGTGCGGCAACCCAAATCAACACATCGCCGACAAGACGCGTATCCAGGAGGCCAAACAAAATACCGTCAAATAGCAAGAACGGAATCGCAACCATTTGGACGGTTGTCTTGAGCTTACCCAGCATGTGAACCGCGACGTTCTTGTTGGCTCCGATCATGGCCATCCACTCGCGCAATGCCGAAATCGCAATCTCACGGCCAATGATGACAAGCGCCACCACCACGTGCGCGCGATCGAGGTGCACCAAGATGATCAGACTTGCACACACTAAAAATTTGTCGGCGACCGGGTCGAGAAACGCCCCAAAAGCGGAGGTTTGATTGAGCTTACGTGCCAAGTAGCCATCGGCCCAGTCAGTCAGCGCGAAGGCAACAAACATCAACGCAGCGATGGTATTTTGCGCAACTTCAGATAATTCAGGAATGAAAAAAACGCCCACCAACAAAGGGATTGCGACAATGCGAGCCCAGGTCATGAGCATGGGGATGGTGGTGTACATAAAGTGTCTGTGTCTTAACGAAGTGCGTTGTAGATTGTCGTCGCCATTTCGACGGAAACACCGTCGACACTTGCCAAATCTTCAATACTGGCGGAAGCCACCCCTCTGACACCGCCAAAGCGTTGCAACAAAGCCGCGCGTCGCTTGGGGCCGACACCGGGAATGGTCTCCAATTGGCTGCCACCGGTACGCACCTTGGCTCGCGCTGCGCGCATGCCGGTGATCGCAAATCGGTGGGCCTCATCGCGAATCTGGGCGACCAGCATCAGGGCAGCCGAATCGTGGCCCAAATAGGCCTTGGGTCGTCCGTCTGCAAACACCAATTCCTCTAGACCGACCTTACGACCCTCACCTTTCTCGACGCCTACAAGCCGAGAAACATCCAATGACAAGGACTCGAAAACGGCCTTCGCCGCACTGATTTGGCCCTTACCGCCATCAATCAAGACCACATCAGGCATCTGTAACTTGCTGTCAGAATCCGCCTCGGCGATTTTGCTGTAGCGACGTGTCAACACCTGTCGCATGGCTGCGTAGTCATCTCCGCCTGTGATCCCTTCGATGTTGTACCGACGGTACTCGCTGGACTGCATTTTGTGATGGTGAAACACCACGCATGACGCCTGCGTCGCCTCCCCCGCGGTATGCGAGATATCGAAGCACTCGACCCGAAAATTCGCCAAGTCATCTGGTGCGAGATCGAGCGCGTCAACCAATGCGCGGGTGCGGGCCTGTTGCGAACCCTCCTCAGACAACAAGCGGGCCAGCGCGATCTCGGCATTTCTCTGGGCCATTTCCAGCCAAATTTTTCGCTCCGACTTGGGTTGATAAACCCAATGCAGTTTGAAGCCGACGTGCGCTGAGAGACCATCGGCCAGGGTTTTGGGTAGGCTCTGGCTGCAAACGACGACACGAGGCGCCGGCGCTTCAATGTAGTGTTGCGCGACAAACGCCGCCAATACGCGCTCCTCAACAGACGCCCCAACATCGCCGTCACTTGCGTCACCCATCGCCACGGCATCATCCACGTGCGAAGGGAAGTAGGCGCGGTCACCTAAATGTCGTCCACCGCGGATCATGGCCAAGTTCACGCAGGCGCGTCCACCCTGCACCTTCACAGCTAGGACATCGACATCCGTCTCGTCAACCGACTCGATGGACTGCTGGTGCAACACCTTCGACAGGGCGGATATTTGGTTCCGCACCTGTGCCGCCTCCTCAAAAGCCAAGACATCGGCATGCGCCAGCATCTGCTTTTCCATGGATTTGAGTAACTGCTGTGTTTCACCGCGCAAAAACGCTTGCGCCTTTTCAACATCAGCGCGGTATGCCTCTGGGCCGATGTGACCGACACACGGCGCTGTGCAACGTTTGATTTGATAAAGCAAACACGGCCGCGACCGGTTGTTGTAGACCGAGTCTTCACAGGTCCGCAGCCGGAATACCTTTTGCATCAGTTGGATGGTCTCTTTGACCGCCCAGGCGCTGGGGTATGGGCCGAAATAATCGTGTCGTCGGTCAACCGCACCCCGGTAATACACCATGCGTGGATAGGGCTGCCGGCTGAGCTTCAGGTATGGGTAACTTTTATCGTCCCGGAACAGGATGTTGTATCGGGGGTTCTGGGTTTTGATGAGGTTATTTTCGAGGAGCAGTGCCTCGGCCTCTGATCGAACCACTGTCGTCTGCAGGCGAACAATCTTGCTGACCATGTGGCCAATCCGCGTCCCACCGTGCTGCTTTTGAAAATAGTTGCTGACCCGCTTTTTGAGGTTCTTGGCTTTACCGACATAAAGCAACTGGTCCTGCGCGTCAAAGTAGCGATAGACGCCCGGCAGTGCCGGCAGTGCCGCGACTTGCGCCAGCAATTCCGCACTGTGCGCCGGCGTTTCAGCGTCGCTCTCAGGTGGTTGATCTGAGGCGGGGTCAGACGGGACGGTTGGATCGGTCACAAATGGTCTCAAAATACAGGCATTGAACAGCCCTATTCTCCTGCACTTTCTCCACAAATTCAGCCGATGTCCACAACCACCCCGCACCCATTAATGGCGGCCCCCCAGCCGCGGCGATGGGACATCTACTGTTCGGTCATTGACAACTACGGCGACGTTGGCGTCTGCTGGCGCTTGGCGAGGGCCTTGGTGGCGCGCGGGCATGGGGTTCGTCTGTTCATTAACGACCCTGCCCCCCTTCAATGGATGGCAACCACCCAAGATCGCGCAGCCATCACCGTAAACCCTTGGCCAGCGGACGGACCACACGCCGCCATAGACTGTGGCGATGTCGTGATTGAGGCATTTGGTTGCCAACTTCCTCGCGCGACTGAAGCGGCTATCGCCGCATCAGCGCAAACGGTCTGGATCAACCTCGAATACCTGAGCGCGGAGTCCTATGCTGCGGCCAACCATGGCCTGGCGTCCCCCGTCATGACTGGACCTGCTAAAGGCTGTACCAAATGGTTTTTTTACCCAGGGTTCACACCAGAAACGGGTGGGTTGTTGGG
>JBMTSM010000092.1:0-7003 GCA_049448275.1 Burkholderiaceae bacterium | reverse complement strand
TGGACCATGTACCCCGGTTTAACGCATGGCGCCTATGAGGCTTTACACGCCCACGGAACTCCCGAGCAACAGAAAACCTACTTGCCCAAATTGGTCTCGGGCGAATGGACCGGCACCATGTGCCTGACCGAGCCTCATTGCGGTACCGACCTGGGCATGCTGCGCACCAAAGCAGAGCCGCAAGCGGACGGCACCTACCGACTGACAGGGCAAAAGATTTTCATCAGCTCTGGCGAGCACGACATGGTGGAAAACATTGTTCATCTGGTTCTGGCCCGATTGCCCGATGCGCCGCCAGGCAGCAAAGGAATCAGCTTGTTTGTGGTTCCGAAATTCAACGTCGCGGCAGACGGCACATTGGGTAACCGCAACGCCATCATGTGCACTGGGCTTGAGCACAAGATGGGTATCCATGGCAACGCCACGTGCCAAATGACGTTGGATGGCGCTGTTGGTTCGTTGGTGGGCAAACCCAACAAAGGGTTGGCGGCCATGTTTGTCATGATGAATGCAGCCCGAATTGGTGTGGGTATGCAGTCATTGGGGTTGACGGAAGTGGCTTATCAAAACGCATTGGCTTACGCCAAAGACCGCGCACAGTCACGCAGTTTGACGGGCGTGAAAGCCAAGGACCAACCGGCTGATCCGATTTTGGTTCATCCCGATGTACGGAAAATGCTGCTCACTGCAAAGGCTTATGCCGAGGGCGGCCGTGCATTGGCGTTGTACTGTGCGCTGCTGATTGATCGAGAGTTAAACCACCCCGATGAAACCGCGCGCAAAGATGCCGCAGAGATAGTGGCGCTGCTCACGCCGATTGTGAAAGCCTTCATCACTGACAACGCGTGGACGGCGACATCGGGTTGCTTGCAGGTCTTTGGAGGCCATGGCTACATCCAAGAGTGGGGCATGGAGCAGTATGTGCGTGACTCGCGTATCAACATGATCTACGAGGGTACCAACACCATCCAAAGCTTGGACTTGTTGGGACGAAAGGTACTGGGTAACCAAGGCGCGACCTTGAAGAAATTTGGCAAAGAAATCGAGGCCTTGATTCGCGAAGAGGGCGTCA
This sequence comes from Burkholderiaceae bacterium, assembly GCA_049448275.1. Classification (GTDB taxonomy): domain Bacteria; phylum Pseudomonadota; class Gammaproteobacteria; order Burkholderiales; family Burkholderiaceae_C; genus RS62. Next base: position 5,931 of record JBMTSM010000092.1, on the reverse strand, counting down.
ATGAGGCCATGGCGCCGTTCATCAACCCATTGGCGGGACTCGCAGACCAGATGACCAAATTCACCACGGAAGTCGGTTTCAAGGCTTTCCAGAATCCTGACGTGGTTGGCGCTGCTGCAGTCGACTACCTGCGCGTTGCGGGGCATTTGGTGATGGGCTATTTTTGGGCGCGCATGGCACAAGTGGCCCTTCGAAAAATTGAAGCCGGTGACACCGATCCCCATTACGTGGCGAAGCTGCAAACCGCAAAGTTCTACTTCACCAAATTGTTCCCCGAGACAGCGTCACTCATGCGCACTGCACGCGCTGATACCGCGGTTTTGATGGATACCGACGCCGCTTTGGCTTAACGCATTTCAATGGATCACAAGGACAACACCATGAAGACCGTAAAGACCCTGTTACTGACCGCCTGTCTTGCGCCCGTTTTGGCTTTCGCGCAAATGACGCCAGCGGGCCTTTGGAAAACCATCGATGACGAGACCGGCCAAGAGAAGTCTTTGGTGCGTATCGTTGATGCCGGTGGCACCTTTAATGGCACCGTCGAGAAATCGCTGCTCAACGACCCGAATGTGAGCAAGGTCTGTGACCTCTGCACCGACGACCGCAAGGGGCAGGTGATTGTGGGAATGGAGATCATTCGTGGTGTGACGAAAAACGTCAAAGACGATGGCTTGTGGGACGGTGGCGAGATCCTAGATCCCCAGAAGGGTAAAACCTATCGCGTGCGCCTGACGCCGAAAGACGGCGGTGCCAAGTTGGAGGTGCGCGGTTATGTAGGCATGCCCCTGCTGGGTCGCACGCAAACGTGGCTACGCGTTGAATAACGCGTCGGTCAATCCCGTTTTGTTGGAGATTTCATGAGCCAGTTTCACATTCGCCGCGTGGCGGTTTTGGGTGCAGGGGTAATGGGGGCACAGATTGCAGCCCATCTTGTCAATGCACGCATTCCCGTTCGCTTGTACGACTTACCCAGCCCGGGTGAGGCCGATCAGTCCGCCATCGCCAACCGCGCGATTGCGGCACTCGGCAAAATGAAGCCAGCGCCGCTGGGCCGCGCGCCTGACGCAGCGCTGATTGAGGCGGCCAACTATGACGAACACCTGAGTGCGCTGGGCGATTGTGATTTGGTCATTGAGGCCATCGCTGAGCGTCTCGATTGGAAGCATGCGTTATACGAAAAAATAGCGCCGCACCTGCAGCCGCACACCATTTTGGCAACGAATACGTCAGGCTTGTCGATTACTGCTTTGGGCGCCGGTTTGCCAGAGACGCTGGCGTCTCGCTTTTGCGGCGTGCATTTCTTCAATCCGCCTCGCTACATGAGTTTGGTTGAGTTAATTGCCACGCCCAACACCGCCCCCGACGTGATGGATCGGCTTGAGACTTTCGTCACATCCGGTTTGGGTAAAACCGTGGTGCGTGCAAAAGACACGCCCAACTTCATCGCCAATCGCATTGGCACGGCGGGTTTGCTGGCGACCTTTGTCGAAGCGGAGCGCTATGGTCTCACCTTCGACGTCGTCGACGATCTCACCGGTAAAAAGTTGGGCCGTGCCAGTTCGGGTACCTTCCGTACAGCAGACATTGTGGGCCTTGACACGCTGGCACACGTCATTCGCACGCTGCAGGACAACCTTGATGTCACCATCGACCCTTTCTACCCGCACTTTGGAACCCCGGCCGTTTTGCAAGGGCTGATCGAAAAGGGTCATCTGGGACAAAAGACGAAAAAAGGTTTCTACCGCAAGCAGGGACGCGATGTGCTGCGGTTTGACCACACGCAAGGCGACTATGTGCCGGGTGGTGCCAAAGCGGACGAGGTATACGCCCGCATGCTAAAACGCCCCCCCGCCGAACGGCTGGCGTTGCTTCGTAACAGCAAAGGGCCTGAGGGGCAATTTTTGTGGGCGATCTTGCGCAACGGCTTTCACTACGCTGCCGTGCACTTGGCATCGATCGCTGAGACGGCGCGTGACGTCGATGCGTGCATGCGGTTTGGCTTTGCGATGAAGCAAGGGCCGTTCGAGTTATGGCAGTCCGCAGGCTGGTTGACCGTTGCCGAATGGGTGCAAGCCGATATCGACGCCGGTAAAGCCCTCTGTAACACCCCCTTACCCGATTGGGTTTTCAAAGGCCCCGTTGCCGAGGCGGGCGGCGTGCACACGTCAGAAGGCTCTTGGAATCCCAGCACTGGAACATTCCAGCCGCCTCGCCAGTTACCTGTGCATGCGCGTCAGCTGTTCCCCGAGACGTTCTTCGGCGACGGCGCACTACCGTACAAAAGCGCGGGTGAGACAGTCTTTGAGGACAGTGCCATACGCCTGTGGACGCACGCGGCTTACAGCGATGTACTGATCGCCAGCATCAAAACAAAAATGCACGCGATCAGCCCACAAGTGTCAGAGGGTCTGATGCGTGGCGTCCAGTTGGCTGAGGCTAATTACAGCGGTATGGTCATCTGGTCGGGTGACCAACCCTTTAGTGCGGGCGCCGATTTGCAGGCGATGTTGCCCGGCTTCATGATTGGCGGCCTCGATGCAATTGATGCGGTTGAGCACGAGTTACAAAAACTCATGTTGGCGATCCGCTATGCGCACGTGCCGGTTGTCAGTGCCATCACGGGTATGGCGTTGGGCGGTGGTTGTGAGCTGGCGGTCTACAGCGCGAAACGTGTCGCCGCACTCGAGAGCTACATCGGGTTGGTGGAAGTGGGTGTGGGTCTGGTTCCTGGCGCTGGCGGCCTGACCTACATCGCGCGCCGTGCGGCGGCACGCGCGCAAAGCACGAGCAGTAGCGATTTGTTACCCTTTTTGACCGAGGGCTTCACCGCAGCTGCGATGGCCAAAGTGGGAACCAGTGCTTACGAGTCGCGTGATTTGGATTACCTGCTAGACAGCGATTGCATCGTGATGCACAAAGACGAGGTCTTAGCGGTGGCCTTGAACGAGGTGCGCGCCATGGCCTTTAATGGGTACCGCGCACCGTTACCAGCCCGCTTCAAAGTCGCAGGTCGTACGGGTATTGCAACGATCTTGGGGCAGTTGGTCAACATGCGCGACGGGGGCTTCATCAGCGCCCACGATTTCCACATCGCGCGCGAGATCGCGACAGTGGTGTGTGGCGGCGATGTCGACCCCAACACAGAGGTCTCAGAGGCCTACATCATGACCCTCGAGCGTCGCGCGTTCGGCCGATTGTTGGCATCTGAAAAATCGCAGGCACGCATCATGGGCATGCTCAACACGGGCAAGCCCCTCCGTAATTAAGAACGCTCTATCTACCTATGAAACAAGTCCAAGATGCCTACATCGTCGCCGCTACGCGCACGCCGATTGGTCGCTCACACAAAGGTTATTTCAAGCACACCCGACCTGATGATTTACTCGCACACGTTTTGCGTGCCGTCATGGCGCAGGCACCCAATCTAGACCCCGCGGCAGTTGAAGACGTGATTGCAGGCTGTGCCATCCCCGAGGCACAGCAGGGACTCAACGTGGCGCGCGTGGCCACGGTGCTGGCAGGGTTACCGAAGTCGGTGGGCGGTATCACGGTGAATCGTTTCTGTGCGTCGGGTCTGAGTGCGGTGCAGATGGCGGCGGATCGGATTCGGGTTGGCGAAGCCGATGTCATGATTGCCGCCGGCGTGGAGAGCATGAGCATGGTGCCCATGATGGGCAATCACCCGTCGCTGGCGCCGCAAATCTTCGCCGATACCGATAACCTCGATGATTACGGTATTGCCTATGGCATGGGTTTAACGGCAGAAAAAGTGGCACAGCAATGGCGGGTAAGTCGCGAGGCGCAAGACGCGTTTGCGTTGCAGTCACATCAACGGGCAATCGCTGCGATGGCAGCGGGCGAGTTCGCTGATGAAATCACCCCCCTGTCAGTGCAGCAACGGTCCGTTGATCTAGAGGCCGCCGAGGTTCAAGTCACCACGCGCACGGTTGACATGGACGAGGGAGCAAGACCCGACACCAGTCTAGAAGGTTTGGCCAAGCTTCGGACTGTCTTTGCGGCACGGGGCTCTGTCACCGCTGGCAACAGTTCCCAAACCTCCGACGGTGCAGGCGCCTTGTTATTGGTCAGTGAGGCGGCTTTGAAACGCTACAACCTCAAGCCTTTGGCACGCTTTGTCAGCTACGCCAGCCGAGGCGTACCACCCCACATCATGGGTATCGGCCCGATTGAGGCCATTCCAGCCGCGTTAAAAGCAGCGGGTTTGACGCAAGATGGATTGGATTGGATTGAATTGAACGAAGCGTTTGCCGCGCAGTCTTTGGCGGTCATGAATACGTTGGGGCTGGACGCCGCAAAAGTGAATCCCATGGGCGGCGCGATTGCGCTCGGTCATCCGCTTGGGGCGACCGGTGCCATTCGATCAGCGACCGTGATTCACGCGTTACAGCGTCACCAATTGAAGTACGGTATGGTCACGATGTGTGTGGGCATGGGCCAAGGTGCCGCGGGTATTTTCGAGCGCGTTTAAGACGTCAAACAAACAGGTTAGGAGAGTTACATGTCGGATATCTTGATTGAAAATTCAGAGGGCGTTACCACGGTCACGCTCAACCGTTTGGCGCGTAAAAATGCGATCACAGCCAGCATGTACGCCGAATTGGCGCAAGCGGTCACCAGCGCCAACACGGATGCGGCGTGTCGCGTATTGCTCATTCAAGGGCACGAGACCGTGTTCAGCGCCGGCAACGACATCGAAGACTTTCTGAACAACCCGCCGGCGACAGAGGACGCTTCGGTATTCGCATTCCTGCGTGCCATCTCTACGTGCGAGAAGCCCGTTTTGGCCGCGGTGTGCGGACCTGCGGTAGGGATTGGCGCGACCCTGCTGTTGCATTGCGACTTGGTTTACGCCGGCGACAACGCCGCGTTTTCAATGCCTTTTGTTAACCTGGGTTTGGTGCCTGAGGCCGCCTCCAGCCTCATGGTGCCGCAGTTGATGGGCTATCACCGAGCGGCCGAAGTGTTGCTGATGGGGGAGCCGTTCATGGCCGAGGCGGCTCTTGAAGTGGGGTTTGTCAACCGCGTGGTTGCGCCAACCGAAGTCAACGCCTACGCACGCACGCAGGCTCTGAAGATGGCGAAGAAACCCTTGACGTCATTGATTGCAACCAAGCGCCTGCTGAAGGCTCCGACCCAGGCTTTGGTGCAGCAGACTATGACGATAGAGGCAAAACTCTTTGTGCCGATGCTGAAGGCGCCAGCGGCGCGCGAGGCGTTTGGTGCGTTTGTTGAAAAAAGACGCCCCGACTTCAGCAACCTATAAATCAGAGTCCGCTGGCCAGCGTCGCGATGTAGCCGGCGTAGACGGCCAGCAAGATCGCCCCTTCGACGCGGTTGATGCGACCCATGCGGCCGCGCCAGCCCATGCCGATGACAAACAGCGACAAGCTCAATGCTGCGACGACGGGTAGGTCGCGCGTCAGCAAGTCGGGCTCGACAACGCTGGGGCTGATGAGTCCGGCGATACCAACACCGCCCAAGGTGTTAAAGAGGTTCGAGCCAATCACGTTGCCTAACGCCAAGGCGTGTTGTCCTTTGCGCGCCGCGACCAACGATGACGCGAGCTCAGGAACGGAAGTGCCGAATGCCAAAACGGTCAAGCCAATGACCAAGTCGCTCACGCCCGCGGCTTTCGCTAGTCCCGCTGCACCCCAAATCAGTGCTTGTGATGCCGCCATCATGACCGCCAAACTCAAGAACAGCATCAGACCGGTATGACCCATTTTAGGTAAGTGTGCCTGCGCGTTCGCCTCTGCTTCTTCTGTGAAAGAGTCGGGGCTCTCTTGACCCGTACGAACGAGCCACACCATGAGCGCCAACAAGGCAACCACCAGCAAGGCTGAATCAAAAAGGCCCAAATGGCCATCCCATAACAGGCCAATACTGGCTGCCGTCACGATGCAGAGC
>JBMTSM010000091.1:0-7021 GCA_049448275.1 Burkholderiaceae bacterium | reverse complement strand
CTCCCTCGCTACAAAGCCATCGCAGCAGAGGTGGGCTGCACGCCTGCGCAGTTGGCGATTGCGTGGCTGCTGCATCAAGGCTCGCACATTCACCCTATTCCTGGTAGTGCAAACGTCGATCATGTCTACGAAAACGCGCGTTCAGATAGCGTTCAACTAGACCCAGCGACCTTGGCTGAGCTGGATCAATTGATTAACCAACAAACCGTGGTGGGTAACCGTTACGATGCACAGGCACAAAGCGAAGTCGACACGGAGTTCTTTGCGTAACTGAGACATGCCTTACAGCTTGGCTGAGCCGGTGGCCTCAGAGTTGGTCATCAAGAAAAGCCGTTTCATTGCGCGAATCGAGTCCGTTCCCGACCGCGCGGCAGCACTGGAAATTATCTCATCGCTGCGCCAAGCACACCCGAATGCGGCACACGTTTGCTGGGCCTTGATGGCTGGGGGACAATCGGCTGCAAATGATGATGGCGAGCCGAGCGGCACGGCCGGCCGGCCCATGATTGAAGTGCTGCGACACCAAGATTTCGACGGCGTGTTGGCGACCGTGGTTCGTTATTTCGGCGGTGTGAAACTGGGCGCCGGTGGCTTGGCAAGGGCCTATACCGACGCCGTCGCCACCGCGTGCAGCCAAGCCACAAAAATCGCGCACATCGCACGTATCAGTCAAACGTGGTTGGTGCCCTATGCGCACGAGGGCGCTATCAGGCGTTTGGCAGATGGCATGGGTGCGACGCTGTTGGTCGAACACGAACCGCAATCGGTACGCATGACTTTCAGTGTGGCAACCGAGCACGTGCAATCGCTGACAGCGGCTGTCGTGAACCTCACAGGTGGGCAGGCGCTGTCGGCGTGAGACAGGGTCACCCGTTAGGTCGTCTGGCTGCGGTTTTCGTAGACACCGAGCTTGCGGTGCAATGGACTCTCATCTGCAACAAACAAGAAGGCCGGTTCGACAGCGGACGGGTTGTGGATGGTCACAGCGGTGTAACCCGGCGCACAGCAGGTATCGGCTGCAGCCATCTGAAAGGTCTGATCCTGAATGGTGATCGCTGTGTGGCCTTCGATTTGATGGAAGACCTGAGCGGGGGATCGTACCGGCAAGGTTACCGTGTCGCCCGGCCGTACCATTTGTGCGTAAAAGCCCAAAATATTTTGTGCATCCCCCCCCGTATCTGGGTTGGTGTAAACCACCTGTAGCCGTGACTGGGCCGGTTGCGCGTCTGCCAATTGCATCAAAGCATCACGGGCAACAGACCAGGGATAGCGCAACACGGGATAGGTCGCAACCGGTGTATCGGCATGGCTGCTTCGTGCCTGACGGTCCTCAAAAACCGTCAGCGGTACCACGCTACCCACCGCATACTCGGTGCCCGACTGCTCGGCGTCAATCGCTTGACGGTCGCCGTTGATGTGGTAGCTGGTCTCGGTGTAATAGATGATCGGTAAGTCCAACACGTCCAACCACACGACGGGTTCATCCCCGTCGTGACCATGCTCATGCCATAACCCTGTCGGCGTGAGAATCAAGTCACCCCGCGCCATGGGGCATCGAACACCCTGCACGGTGGTGTAAGCACCCTCCCCCTCAACGACCATACGCACGGCGTTGGGTGTGTGCCGATGGCTGGGCGCCCACTCGCCCGGCAATAACAACTGCATGCCCAGATACATGGCTGCACTGGCTTGCATTTTCTCAAGCTTGTGACCTGGGTTGGCCAGCACGAGCACCCGGCGCTCAGCCTTTTCGATAGGCGTCAACTCGCCAGCTTGCAGCAGCAGTGGTTTGATGTCGCGGTAGGCCCAATGTGTGGGCTGGGTTTGCCGGTTAGGTATTTTCGGCGGCAAAACACCCCGCAAACTTGGCCACAAGGGCACCAAATTGTTTTGCGTCAGCGCGTCGCGGTAGGCTTGCGGTAAATCTTCAATACGTCCGAGATCGTTCATGATGGGCTCGCTGGTAAGTACGGTTCGCCGGCTTCGATGCCATGAGTACACTGATTATTAGTGTAAAGTTAAAACCAAGATACCCCTCTGAGGATAAAGTGCCCCCCGCTACCCCCGCCCCCATTCATCGAATGCCTGGCCACCTGATTCGCCGATTGCATCAGATCTCGGTGGGCACTTTTACGTCTGAGGTGGGAGAGACTGGCATCACATCGGTTCAATTTGCAGCGCTGAACTGCATCGCTAGTGCGCCCGGACTTGACCAGCGCACCCTCGCACAACGAATCGCCTTGGACACCTCCACCACTGCCGGGGTAATCGACCGACTCGAAAGCCGGGGGGCTGTGGAGCGGCGCTTGTCACCCAAAGACCGTCGAGTCCGAGTGCTACACGCCACAGAAAGCGGCCTCGCCCTGTTGAGGGACCTACAACCGCTGGTCGATAAAGTACAAGAGCGGTTGATGTCGCCACTCAGCGCGAAAGAGCATGCTGATTTTTTAGCCCTGCTTGACAAGCTAGTCGCAGCCAACAACCAATTGAGCCGAGCTCCAAGCGTCCCCGCTAATCCCTCTTAAACCCTCACCTAAGCGAGAGACCCTTTGAAAAAATTAGATGGAAAAGTTGCGATCATCACAGGCGCTGGACAAGGCATCGGGCTGGCGACCGCGTGCAAATTTGCAAGAGAGGGCGCGCACGTCGTGGTGTGTGATATCCAACAACGCGCCGTCGATGCCGCCGTAGACGCCTGTTCCGCACTGGGGGTGAGAGCCATCGGATTTGTCGTTGATGTCACACAGCGCGGCATGGTTGATGCCGTCGTCGCCGACACGCTAGCCCAGCTTGGTCAAATTGATGTGTTGGTCAATAACGCCGGTATCACGCAGGATGCGCGCTTGCAGAAAATGACGATCGAACAATTTGATCGTGTCATCGACGTCAACCTACGTGGTGTTTTCCATTTTAGCCAAGCAGTGGCTGATACGATGGTCAAGCAAGGGCATGGCGTTATTCTGAACGCCTCATCCGTGGTGGGGATCTACGGAAACTTTGGACAAACCAATTACGTTGCCTCAAAGTCGGGCGTCATCGGTTTCACCAAAACATGGGCGAGGGAACTGGGGCCTAAGGGAATTCGTGTCAACGCGGTCGCGCCGGGCTTTATCGATACACCCATGATCAAAACCATTCCTGAAAAAGTACTCGAAGCGATGCGAAGCCAAATCCCGTTGCGCCGCATGGGTACAGCTGAAGAGATCGCCAATGCCTATGCCTTCCTCGCCAGCGATGAGGCCAGCTACATCAACGGCGTAGTACTCGAGGTCACAGGCGGCGCCACGGTTTAAAGACTGTGCCAGCCTCAATCAGCGACCTCTTCTGGGCGTTCACGCGGATCGCACTCCAAGGCTTTGGTGGTGTCGTCGCGATCGTGCAGCGCGAGTTGGTAGACAAGCGCGGATGGTTGACGCATCAAGAGTTCACCGAAGAGTGGGCTGTGGCGCAAATCATGCCAGGGCCGAACGTGGTGAACCTCGCCATGATTTTGGGTGGTCGCTACTTCGGCTGGCGCGGCGCAATCGCAGGGGTGCTGGGTATGGTGGTGATGCCCACCTTCATCATCTTGGTTCTCGCGGTCACACTGGCTAATTTAATTGACTATCAGCTCACCCGAGACATCATGCGCGGTGTGTCTGCCGTCAGTGCAGGCTTGATTGGCGGCGCCGCGTTACGCATGCTAGGCCACCTCAATACGCACGTGCTCGGGCTGCGTATTTGCCTCGTTTTGTTCACCATTACCCTGCTAGCCATTGCATGGTTGCGGCTACCACTGATCTGGGTACTTTTACCGCTGGCGGCAGTCGGATGGCTTTTAAGTTACCGCGCATACCAACGCGCTGACAGAACATGACATGGTCGGTCATCTGGTGGCAGATGTGGGATATCTTTTGGCATCTATTCATGCTGTCATTGATAGCGATTGGCGGCGCCATTACGGTAGCACCAGATATCCAACGTTATCTGGTTGTAGACAACGGGTGGCTGACACCCATGCAGTTCAACAACGCCATCGCATTAGCGCAAATGGCACCAGGGCCGAACCTGATGTTCATACCGCTGCTGGGCTGGCAGGTCGCACTCAACTCGCCGGCGTTAGACCAACTGTCAGCGAGCGCACCCTGGTTGGTCTGGATCATCGCCGTGCTCAGTGCATTTTCTGCGCTGCTAGCGATTGTGTTGCCGTCGTCGCTATTGACTTACCACTTGGCAAGCTGGGCCCATGCACGGCGAACACAAATCGGTATCAAGGCCTTTAAAGCAGGGCTCGCGCCAGTCGTTATTGCATTACTGGTCGCTGCAGCCTTACTGGTTGCGCAGGGTATCCCAGTTGTTAATGGCCGTTGGCCACAAATCGCGCTAACGGTATTGGCCGCCGTTTTGGTGTGGCGTACCCAGTTGCATTTGTTGTGGCTAATTGCCGGCGGTGCGCTAGCGGGTGCTTTGGGGTGGGTGTGAGCGCTGGCGCATGGCCTCGTAAACACAAACCGCACTGGCCACGGATACATTGAGGCTTTCAACCGCTCCACGCATCGGAATACGCACCAACTCGTCGCAGGTCTTGCGGGTGAGCTGCCGCATGCCCGGGCCTTCTGCGCCCAACACCAGGGCAACAGGCCCTTTCAGGTCGACGTCGTAGATGGTATCTGCCGCATCATCACTGGTGCCGATAACCCAGATTTGCCTCTCTTTTAACTCATTGAGCGTGCGCGCCAAATTGGTCACCATGAAGTAAGGAACCGTCTCAGCAGCACCACTCGCTACCTTGGCCACGGTGGCGTTGATGCCCGCCGCATGATCCTTCGGTGCAATCACAGCTTGAACACCGGCACCATCCGCGACCCGTAAGCATGCGCCAAGGTTATGGGGGTCCGTCACGCCATCGAGCACCAAAATCAGCGGCTTCTCTCCGCCACGCGCTTCGAGGTCGTCCAACAGGTCATCGAGACTTTTTGCCAGTTGAACATCGTGCGCACGCGCCACCACCCCTTGGTGTCCCGCACTGCCGCACATTTTTGAGAGGCGCGCGCCGTCGGCCTCGATCAGCCGCACCTGCGCCTCTTTCGCTCGTGCGACAAACTGACGCATACGCATATCGCGCCGACTCGCGTCAAAATAAACCTCCACCACAGATGCGGCGTCGGTTTTAATGCGCACGCTGACCGCGTGAAACCCGAATAGAACTTTAATGGCAGCCATGCCGGTATTATCCGGGCAAAACCACCTGCCCCGCGGCCAGTGTGAGGGTTTGCTGGCATCGCTTGGCAATGCCTTGATCGTGTGTCACAAGCAGCAAAGTGGTGCCAACTTCGGCATTCAGCGCAAACATCAGCTGCATCACCGACTCGCCAGTTGCGAAGTCCAGACTGCCGGTTGGCTCGTCGGCCATCAGCAAGGTCGGTCGCATCACAAAAGCGCGCGCCAACGCAACACGCTGTTGCTCACCACCCGACATGACTTTAGGGTAGTGACGCAATCGACTGGACAGGCCCACGCGACCCAACATATCGGCCGCTGCCGAACGCGCATCTTTCCGAGACGCCAACTCCAGTGGGAGCATGACATTCTCAAGGGCCGTGAGGTGCGGTAACAGCTGGAAATTTTGAAACACAAAACCCAAGTGCTGACCCCGCCAAGCGGCACGCGCATCCTCGTCGAGCGCGAACAGATCCTGGCCGGCCAATAAAACCTGACCACTGCTGGGGGTGTCGAGTCCCGCTAATATAGACAACAACGTACTTTTACCCGATCCAGACGCCCCCACAATGGCCATCGTTTGGCCTTGTGATAAGGTCAAATCAACGTTCGACAGTATCGATAACTTGCCTGTCGCGTCCTCAACCGATTTACTCACACCAACACCCTGCAAAACAGGCATTTGAGAGTGGGTAGTCAGGGAAGGGTTTAATTCAGCAGTCACTTGCGGGCTAGTCATCATGCCAGTTGTTCTCTTATCCAAATATTCATTGCGTATGCCTTACTTTAACGGTTACTTGATAGCCCTTCTGAATCACGTTAAATCCGGCCTTTCGCTGCTGAGCTGGGCGCTGATGATCGCCCTAACGATCGGTACACACAGTGCGACAGCGGTGACCTCTTCTCAAGCCGTTGACGCCCGGCACTCCACCGCCAAATTGCCAGCCAGATCGTCGGTTTTACCTGCAGAATCTGGCGCTCAGCGGATTTTGATCGTGGGCGACTCCATCAGTGCCGAGTACGGGCTTCGCCGTGGCTCGGGTTGGGTGAGTCTACTGATTCAACGATTGGCCGCGCAGAAAATACCGGCCACGGTCGTGAACGCGAGTATCAGTGGCGATACCACCTCAGGTGGTCGAACCCGCTTACCCAGCCTCATCAGACGACATGCGCCGACTATATTGGTCATCGAGTTGGGTGCCAACGATGCCTTGCGGGGTCTGCCACTGACCAGCACGCGTGCCAACTTGGATGCGATGATTCAATTAGGGCAATCGATCAATGCGAAAGTTTTGCTGCTCGGGATGCAAGTGCCGCCCAACTACGGCGCCCGTTACACTGCCGATTTTGCGAATGTCTTTGTCGAGGCCAGTCGAAAGTACGGGACGGCCTTAGTCCCCTTCTTTTTAACTGGCGTAGCCGATGGGCCGGAGGCCGAACGATTGTTTCAAAGGGACCGCATCCATCCCAATGAATTGGCACAGCCGATCATGTTGGATAATGCGTGGCCCAGCCTCATGCGGCTCATGTCGCCCTAATCGCCAAATCCCCCTACTCGCTCAACTGTGCCCATACACGCCATCACGCCCACTGAGGCCCTAGCAGAAGATGGACGCTTCGACGCCATCATTGACGCGCGCAGTCCCTCCGAATTCGCGCTCGACCACATTCCCAATGCCCAGAACTGGCCCTCTTTGGATGACGACCAACGGGTATTGATCGGTACCCTTTACAAACAAGTCAATACGTTTGAAGCCAAAAAACAAGGTGCTGCGCTGGTCGCACGTAACATTGCCGCCCATATTGACGCCCACTTGGCGGA
>JBMTSM010000090.1:0-7135 GCA_049448275.1 Burkholderiaceae bacterium | reverse complement strand
GCCCTTGAGAAGGCCAATGCCACTGGTGGTATGTTGCCGCCAGATGCAGCCAAGACCGAGCATTTCGAGGCGGAAAAGCTCAACAAACTGATCGACGAATAGCCCCGCTTCAGGGGAACAGCGCGCGCAGTAACGCGTTTGCACGCGGTGCCGCCACCGTTTCTAAGAATGTGGGAAAGTCGTGATTGGCCTGGTCGTCGGCCCGGTCAGAGATTGTTCGGGCAATTGCAAACGGGACGCCGTGTTCATAGCAGACCTGCCCAACCGCGGCCCCTTCCATCTCAACGGCAAGGGCGGCTGGCCACTGCGTTTGCAGGACCTGTTGTGCAGACGCGCTGTTGATGAATTGATCGCCACTCAAAATCAAACCTGTGTGCACCTGTGCGGTACTGCCGGCGATGCCGTCCTGTGCAGCTTGCGTCAGCTTTGCTGACCAATTGGGGTCAGTGGGAATCTCTGTAATGCCCAGCAGTGGTATTTCGTGTTTTGGGAAGATTGGTGACGCATTCAGGTCGTGTTGTGCGACGTGTGAGGCAATCACAATATCGCCAACACGCACGGCATGCGCGGTATCCACGCCCCCGGCTAGTCCCACAAACAGAATCGTCTTGACGCCGAATTGTTGAATGAGCGTGGTTGCTGTCGAGGCAGCCGCGACCTTGCCAACGCGTGCTACACAGACCACGACAGGCGTTGCGTCAGCGCCGCCTGGCGTACCAAAAAACCCCTGTGTGTAACGTCTGCGGGCTATTTTTGTGACCGTCGGGGACTGGATGCGCGACACGAAGTCCCCCACTTCCTGGGGGAGTGCTGCCATGATGCCGACGGGCGCAGTCATGCAGGACGGATCGCGCTCTTGGGTCTGAAGGCCTTGCACACCGCTTCACGGGTCTCGAGATAAGGGCCTCCGATGAGGTCAATGCAGTAAGGGACTGCAGCAAAAATACCGTTCACCAGCAGACTGCCATCGGCGTTACGCGCGCCCTCAAGGGTCTCACGTATGCTTTTAGGCTGCCCTGGCAAGTTGATGATCAGGGTCTTGCCGCGAATCACGGCGACCTGGCGGGACAGGATCGCCGTCGGTACAAAGTTAAGGCTAATCTGGCGCATCTGCTCGCCAAAACCCGGCATCTCCTTGTCGGCAATGGCCAGCGTGGCCTCCGGGGTCACATCACGCAAGGCAGGCCCCGTGCCCCCAGTGGTGAGCACCAAGGAGCAGCCCGCATGGACGCAGGCCAACAAGGTTTGACTGATGAGCGGCTTTTCGTCGGGAATGAGGTGCGACTCAAATGTGATGTCATTTTCGAGTGCACTGGTGAGCCACTCCTTCAACGCGGGCAGGCCTTTGTCCTCGTAGGTGCCGCTGCTGGCGCGGTCACTGATGGAGACAATACCGATTTTTACAGGGTCTTTCATTCGCTTTCCTCGTCATCGTCTGTATCCGCTGCGGGGGCGCGCAAGGCTTCTCGCAGCATCTGAAATAACTCTTTGTAGGCCTTGCCGGATTTGGGTAAGCGCACGGGCTCACCCTCAATGGGTGCCACGGGTGGTTGGGCTGCCCGTGCTTTTTCGGCATCCTTGCGGGCCTGGCGCACCAAGCTACGGAGCGCTTGGATATCGGTATCGGGTTGACGCGCCATCCAGTCAGTGAGCGCCGAGTCATCGGCCATCAGGCGATCGCGCCATTGTTCCGCCTCGCGGACCTCGGCTGCCTCTTGGGGGCTGCCTTGATGCTGAACCGCCAGTGCCGCTTCGCAAGCGGCCACGGTCTCCGCGTCCAGCTGACGCATGAGCTTGCCAACGTGCTGCAACTGTCGGCGCTTGGCACCGAAATCCGTCAATCGTTTGGCCTCGGTGAGCGATTGCATCAGCGCCTCGGGAAGGTTTAGCGATTTCAAGAGCTTGGGGCGCAGGTCCATCAATGCCTCACCCACGGCTTGTCGGTGGTCGCTGTCTTTTTTCATGTCGGTGCGCGACATATCGGTCGTGCCCTTGAGCTCTGCTTTGAGCTCGCGGTCAAGGTCGCTGCCCAATGTCACGAAATGTCCGTGAACAAAGTAGCCTTTTTTGGGTTTTCGTGCCATGTGGGAATCTTCTCGATCGCGCCTGCAAATGATGCGTGGCTTGTATCATAGCCGCCAGCACCTTCAAACTTACAGAGCCCATGCCCAAGAAATCACCTGCCGATCAACCCGCCGCCGCCTTTCAATTCACCCAAAGCCGCTTTCAAGACCTGGTCGCAGAAACGTTGCAGCAAGCGAAAGCTTTGGGCGCAGGCGACGCCGTTGCCGAAGTCTCTGAGGCTTATGGCCTGAGCGTTTCGGTCCGCGATCGTGAACTTGAAAATGTGGAACGTAACCGCGACAAGTCATTGGGCGTGACGGTGTATTCGGGCCATCATCGCGGCCACGCTTCGACGTCTGATTTCTCGAGCAAGGCCATCGCCGATACGGTGCGCGCTGCCTACGACATTGCGCGCTTCACGGCGGAAGATCCGCTTGCCGGGTTGCCCGATGCGCAAGACGTGGTGACGGAAATCAAAGATCTTGATTTGTTCCATCCGTGGACGATTGATGCGGGTGAGGCCGCCCAGCTGGCGCTGTCGTGTGAGGAGGCAGCCTTGAGAACCAGCAAACAAATTACCAACAGTGAGGGTGCCTCGGTGTCGGCCCAGCACGCCCACTTCTACGCTGGGCACATGCGGGAAGGACAAACCGGGCAGCCCGGCATTTTCCAAGGCGGTTATGCGAGTACCCGCCACAGCATGGGTGTCTCGGTGATCGCGGGCAAAGGAGATGCCATGCAGCGCGATGCGTGGTACACCTCAATGCGAGACGCGACCGAATTGGCGTCAGCCAGTGCGATTGGTCGCTATGCCGCCCAGCGCACGCTGGCGCGCGTTGGCGCGCGCAAGATCAAGACGACGCAATGCCCCGTGCTGTTTGAGGCGCCCTTGGCTTCAGGCCTTTTGGGCAGTTTTGTACACGCGATCAGCGGTGGTGCGCTGTACCGTAAGACCACGTTTTTGCTGGATAGTTTGGGCCAGACCGTCTTTCCGAAACACGTCGATATTTTCGAAGACCCGTTTATCCCGAAAGGTAAGGGAAGCTCGCCTTTCGATGATGAGGGTGTTGCGGTTCGCGCGCGCCACGTTGTCAAAGGGGGCGTCGTGGAAGGTTATTTCCTCGGTAGCTACTCAGCCCGAAAGTTGGGTATGCGGACCACTGGCCACGCAGGCGGCTCACACAACTTGATCATGCGCAGCCGTCGCACGCAACCCAGTGACAACCTGGATGCGATGCTTAAAAAGCTTGGGCGCGGTTTGTTCGTGACAGACTTGATGGGGCATGGCGTCAACGGCGTGACGGGAGATTACTCGCGCGGTGCATCTGGGTTTTGGGTGGAAAACGGTGAGATTCAATTTCCCGTGCAAGAAATCACCATCGCTGGTAATCTGCGCGACATGTTCAAAGGCATTCAGGCCATTGGGGCAGACGCCTACAACCAAGGCGCAAAAACGGTGGGGTCGGTCCTCATCAACCGCATGAAAATAGCGGGTGCATAAGCCGGTCACGCAACATCAACCGACGCGTCAATCAAGGAACACAAAATGATTTTGGAATTAGCCGATATCCGCATCCAGCCAGGCAAAAATGCCGAATTTGAAGTCGCAATCGAGCATGGTGTCAAAACCATCATCGCGCAGGCTCAAGGGTTCCAAGGGTGGAAGGTGAATCGGTGCATCGAAACCCCCGAGCGTTACGTCTTACAGATTTTTTGGGAGACGCTGGAGGATCACACCGAGCATTTCCGCAACGGTCCGTTATTCCCCCAGTGGCGCGGCATCGTGGGCCCGTTTTTCGCCGTCCCACCCCACGTCGAGCACTTTGAGCTCGTTGGGAAATCTGCTTAATCAGGGGTTGAGCGCGGCTTTGACAGCTGCCGACACCTGACCCATGTCGGCCTTTCCTGCCAACTGCTGTTTAACTGCGCCCATAACCTTGCCCATGTCACCGGGCCCTGATGCCCCAACGTCGGCAACGATTTGCTTCACGGCCAGCGCAATTTCTTCGGTGGACATGCGCTGGGGCAAGTAGCCCTGTAGCACCGTAATTTCCGCGGCTTCTTTATCAGCCAAATCTTGTCGATCGGCCTTTTCGTAGGCAGCGATGGAGTCTTTGCGTTGTTTAACCAGTTTGTCGACCAAGCCCACCACCATCACATCATCGACGGTGACTTGCTCATCCACTTCCTTTTGCTTGATTGCGGCTAGCAGCATCCGAATGGTGCCCAGACGATCAGCGTCTTTCGCACGCATGGCGGTTTTCATGTCTTCGGTAATTTGATCTTTCAAGCTCATTTTGGCGTCCTTGGCGTTCGGTTGGATGTGACGTAAAAAAAGCCCGGTGAAGCGTCCTTCAGCGGGCTTTTCTGGTGCAACCCACGGGTGGGTCGCAGTGAAGTGCTTAGTACAGCTTCTTGGGCAACTGCATGGAGCGGATGCGCTTGTAGTTGCGCTTCACAGCAGCTGCTTTTTTGCGCTTGCGCTCAGCGGTTGGCTTCTCAAAGAACTCGCGTGCGCGGAGTTCGGTTAACAGGCCCAATTTTTCGACCGTGCGCTTGAAGCGGCGCAGGGCAACTTCATATGGCTCGTTGTCTTTAACTCGAATAGTCGTCATGACGTTAAAAATTCCAATGGTTATGCGCTGGCGGATCAGGCTTATCAACGCGGGTTTGCTAGCAAAGCCGACAATTATAAACTGCTTTTATTCTGCGCACAATTTGCGTTGCGCGAGGCACACGTGCACGGCTAAGTCGTTGTTTTATTTGCCGGCTTTTGCCGCCATGGCCCGTGCACAGGCCACACCACTGGACCACGCCCATTGGAAGTTATAGCCCCCCAGCCAGCCCGTGACGTCGGTGACTTCCCCGATGAAATACAAGCCCGGCTGGGCCTTGGCTCCCATGGTTTGCGGGTCGAGGTGGCGCGTATCGACGCCACCCGCTGTGACCTCGGCCTTCGCATAGCCTTCCGTCCCGTTGGGGGTGAGTCGCCACATTTGCAGCTGCTCGCCGAGGCGGCGCAGGAGCTTGTCGGCAATTTCGCCGATCGGCCGATCCCGCAGCTTGCCAATCTCTGGATCGTTGTCCAGCCATTGGGTCGCGAGGCGCTGCGGCAGGCGCTGGGTTAGTTCATTCGCCAGTAATTTACGGGAGCGGCCTTTGAGCTCAACCAATGTCTCTGCCAATGTCTCGCCGGGTGTGAGATTGATACGCAGTGCGGACTGCGGCGCCCAGTAGCTGGAAATTTGCAAGATGGCTGGACCACTGAGGCCACGATGGGTGAACAGCAGGTCTTCGTCGAACGCGGTCTTGCCGTCACTGGTCTGTATCGTGACAGGCAGCGCGAGGCCCGCCAACTGCGAAAACGCTGTCCATGCCGCGCCGTCAAAGGTGAGGGGCACCAGGGCCGGACGAAGGGGTTGTAGTGGAAGGTCAAATTGTTTCGCAACCTGATAGCCCCAATCCGTCGCACCAATTTTGGGAATCGATAAACCCCCGGTGGCAACCACCAGCGCCGGTGCAGTGAAGCTACCTTGCGAGGTGTCGACGGCGTAGTAATCGCCCGCATCGTGTGCGTGGCGTCGCACGGCGTGAACGCGTGTCGCTTGGCGGTGATCCACGCCACCTTGTGCGCACTCGGCAAGCAACAGGTTGATGACGGCACCCGATGATTGGTCACAAAACAGTTGACCCTTGTGTTTTTCGGTGTAGCTCAGGCCGTGCCGGGTGAGCAGGGCGATGAAGTCTTGCGGTGTGTAACTGGCCAGTGCAGATTTGCAGAAACGGGGGTTGTCGCTGATGAAGTGTTTTTGGGGGTTACGCGGGTCTAAGCCCCGGTTGGTAAAGTTGCAACGCCCACCCCCCGAAATTCGGATTTTTTCGGCAATTTTTTCGGCGTGATCGAGCAACAAAACCCGCAGACCACTTTGGCCTGCGACGCTTGCGCACATCAGGCCGGCGGCGCCGGCGCCCACGATGATGGCGTCATAAGGGTGTGGGGATGGGTGTGACATACCGCAAAGTGTATGCGCACAGAGCCCCGGGGATCGGTGTCAGGCGCAAGCTTGCAACCGGGCAGCTGCAGGTACAGGATTGTATGAGGGCGCTTGATCTAGCGGTTGCCTAGCGGCCAGCAGCCCTTTGAGGACATCACCAATCACCATGATGGCTGGGCTGGCAATTTGGTGCGTGGTCATTGTGTCGCGTAAGGAGGCCAAGGTGCCAAATGCTTGGCGCTGATTGGGCAGCGTCGCATTTTGAATCAGGGCGATGGGCGTATCGGGGGGCAGACCAACGGTTAAGTCAGCTTCGATGTCAGCCACGGTGCTGACCCCCATATAGACCACCAATGTCAGTTTGGCTTGCGCGGCGGTTCTGCCCAAATCAACCCAATCCAAACGCCCGGCACCTGGTTTGCCGTGCCCGGTCACAAACACCACACCATGCGCATGGTCGCGGTGGGTCAAGGGCGTGTTGAGGGTCGTGAGAGCCGCAACGCCAGCAGTGATGCCGTTAACGACTTGGCAAGCGATACCTGCGGCGCGCAGTGCCTCGACCTCCTCGCCACCACGGCCAAAAATGAAGGGGTCGCCGCCTTTCAAGCGAACCACCCGTTTACCATCCTTGGCTGCCGCAATCATGGCGCGAATGATGAACGCTTGCGGCGTTGAGGCGCACCCACCGCGCTTGCCCACATGAATCACGCGCGCATCTGCCCGGGCATGCGCGAGCACGGCGGTGTTGACCAGATCGTCAACGTAAAGCACATCGGCTTGCGCGATGGCTTTGACCGCTTTGAGGGTCAAATCGTCGGGGTCCCCTGGACCGGCTCCGACGAGGGTCACGGGGGCAAAAACAGTGTGAGGGGCGAGAGCAGTCATGGTCGAGAGCAGCAGGGGGACTGAATCCGTTAATCGAAGATTGAATTGTTTCGCCGGCTTTATGACTATGGGAAATAAGGCGAGATTTTCTGCATCCTCTAAACTATCGCCTTCGAATAAAACGCCCTCGGGCGATGGGCTGCATGCGAATTTTGGGAATTGAATCGTCCTGCGATGAGACAGGCGTCGCC
>JBMTSM010000089.1:0-7189 GCA_049448275.1 Burkholderiaceae bacterium | reverse complement strand
CCGACTTTGTCCCATGAAGCGCCGCCTTTACGCAAACCAACGACGACCTTCACGCCGCTGTCGTTCAAGTTTTGAGCGTGCGCGTGACCCTGGCTACCGTAGCCGATGATGGCAACTGTCTTGCCTTTGATCAGGCTCAAGTCGCAGTCTTTGTCGTAAAACACTTTCATGATGGGAAGTCCTCTGTAAAAAATCGAATAATCGATAAGTTTAAAGCCAACGGCGGTTTTCACAGCCGTTGGTGTGTCGTTTAGGTGCGCAATATTCTCTCACCACGGCCGATACCACAGGCACCGGTGCGCACCGTTTCCAAAATTGATGTCGCATCAAGCGCTTGCAAAAACGCGTCATTTTTCGCTTGATCGCCCGTCAACTCAAGGGTGTAACTGCGGTCGGTTACGTCGATGATGCGGCCACGGAAAATATCCGCCATCCGCTTCATTTCCTCGCGCTCCTTGCCAACCGCTCTAACTTTAACCAGCATCAACTCGCGCTCGGTGTAGGCGCCTTCTGTGAGGTCGACGACTTTGACCACTTCGATCAGTCGGTTGAGGTGCTTGGTAATTTGCTCAATCACATCATCAGACCCATTGGTTTGAATGGTCATACGTGACAAGCTGGGATCTTCTGTAGGTGCAACAGTCAGTGACTCGATGTTGTAACCACGGGCTGAAAACAAGCCCACAACCCGCGACAGCGCGCCGGGTTCGTTCTCAAGGAGAACAGCAATAATGTGTTTCATCTAACCAGTCCTCTTTTCGCCGCCCTCCCCCAAGCACGGTAATGCTCGAGCTCGACGGACAATAGATTCTTTAAAAAGGGGTGCGCACGAAGCGCACCCGCGCTGAGCGTTCGGGGCGCTTACAGGTCCTCAGAGCCCAAAAGCATCTCGGTGATACCCTTACCTGCTTGGACCATTGGGAACACGTTCTCAGTTGGATCGGTACGGAAGTCGATAAACACCGTGCGATCTTTGAGTTTGCGTGCCTCGTGCAACGCACCTTCGACGTCTTGTGGCCGTTCGATCAGCATGCCAACGTGACCATAAGACTCCGCCAGTTTGACAAAGTTGGGCAACGCATCCATGTAGCTGCTGCTGTATCGACCAGCGTACTCCACCTCTTGCCACTGGCGAACCATTCCTAAGTAACGGTTGTTCAGAGACAGCACTTTGATGGGCGTGTTGTACTGCAAGCACGTGGAGAGCTCTTGGATACACATCTGCACCGAACCCTCGCCCGTGACGCAGAATACTTCCGATTCGGGCTTAGCCAGTTTGATACCCATGGCGTAAGGAATTCCTACGCCCATGGTGCCCAAACCACCCGAATTGATCCAGCGGCGCGGTTTGTCAAAGCCATAGTACTGCGCAGCCCACATTTGGTGCTGACCCACGTCAGAGGTGACGTACGCATCGGCGTCTTTGGTCATCTCCCATAACGTTTGAATCACTTTTTGTGGCTTGATGACGTCTTGATTCTTGTCGTCGTAAGCCAGGCAGTTACGTGCGCGCCAGCCTTCGATGGTCGTCCACCACGCATCCAAGTCTTTGGGGTCAGCACGCTGGGATGACTCTTTGATCATGTTGATCAATTCACGCAGGACGTCTTTACAGTCCCCCACGATCGGGATGTCGACCTTCACACGCTTGGAGATACTGCTGGGGTCAACGTCAACGTGAATAATCTTGCGTTCGTTTTGTGCAAAGTGCTTGGGGTTGCCAATCACGCGATCGTCAAACCGCGCACCAACCGCCAACAGCACATCGCAGTTTTGCATCGCGTTATTGGCTTCGATCGTGCCGTGCATGCCCAACATACCCAAGAAGCGCTTATCGCTCGCAGGGAATGCGCCCAACCCCATTAAAGTGTTGGTCACCGGGTAACCCAGCAGATCAACCAATTCGCGCAGCTCAGGCACGGCGTCCGCCATGAGCACACCACCACCGGTGTAGATGTAGGGACGCTTGGCACTCAGCAGCAGCTGGAGCGCTTTGCGAATTTGACCACCATGCCCCTTGCGTACTGGGTTGTACGAGCGCATTTCGACCTGCTCAGGGTAGCCGGTGTAGGGGATACGCTTAAAAGAGACGTCTTTTGGAATATCAACCACCACCGGACCAGGACGACCCGAGCGGGCAATGTGGAAAGCCTTCTTCATGGTCATGGCGAGCTCTGCCACGTCTTTAACCAAGAAGTTGTGCTTGACGATGGGCCGTGTGATACCGACTGTGTCGCACTCTTGGAAGGCATCTAAACCGATGGCCGCCGTGGGCACTTGGCCCGTGACGATCACCATCGGAATGCTGTCCATGTAGGCGGTTGCGATACCTGTCACAGCGTTCGTTACACCAGGACCACTGGTCACAAGTGCCACGCCCACTTCGCCCGTCGCACGGGCAAATCCGTCGGCTGCGTGGACCGCTGCCTGCTCGTGGCGAACGAGCACGTGCTGGATGGTATCTTGCTTGTAAAGTGCGTCGTAGATGTACAAAACAGCGCCGCCGGGGTAACCCCAGATTTGCTTGACACCTTCAGCTTGTAATGCTTTGACGAGGATTTCCGCACCCATTAATTCAGGGGCGTCTGCGGCCGATGCGGCCAATGAGGCAGAGGCGTTCTCTGCAGATGTAATTTTCATGATGAACCTTTGAGATTTTCTCTAACGAAAAACCGTGGGTGCCACTTCCGAAATTCTTTTGGAATCAGGTCATGACTTGAGACAACAGTCATTGGGCGGCATTTGTATAGACCACCACGGCTGTTATCCGTTTGCAAGTAATCAGTGCAACTGGAATTATTACATCAATTTATGCGGTTTACGGGGATACCCCTAGTGGCCAATTAAAAAGCGTACGACTAATGCGACAATTCGCTCTATGGACACTGAAATTCCCCTCCCCAGCCTGAGACGGCGCATGGCCGCTTGGCTCTATGAAGGCATGCTGCTATTCGGCGTGGTTTTTGTGATCAGCTACGTCTTCAGTGTGCTTACGAATACACGCCACGCGCTCGACCACCGCATGGCCCAACAATTTACCGTTTTTGTGGGTTTGGCGGTTTATTTCATCTGGCAATGGCGCCGGAGTGGCCAAACACTGGCGATGAAGACTTGGCACATCAAACTCGTCGCGGTTGATGGTCGCTCCCCGCTGGCACTCAGCCAGGCGGTGATCCGATACCTCATCAGCTACATCTGGTTCGTACCAGGGCTTGCTGTGGCAAAGGCTTTCGAGTTGGGTACCGCTGCAACGGTTTGGACCGTCATTGCGTGGGTGGTCATTTGGGCGCTACTCAGCAAACTAAACCCCACCAAGCAATTTCTACATGATCGAGTGGCTAAAACGGCCTTGATCAGCGTAGCCCCTGTCCGCCAATAACCATGCAAACGCAACACACCAAACCAGCTCGCGGCATCAGGCGCGTGGTGAATGCTTTCGGCTACTCCGTTGAGGGATTGAAAGCTGGTCTCACCGAGCCCGCGTTCTTGGAAGAGTCCCTGCTAGCTTGCATCATGATCCCGGCAGCTTTCTGGCTGGGGCAGGGTTGGTTAGAGGTTAGTTTGCTGATTTCAGTGGTGGTTTTGGTGTTGGTTGTCGAGCTACTCAACACCGGTGTCGAGGCAGCGATCGACCACATCAGCCTTGAGCATCACCCCCTCGCCAAGCGCGCCAAAGACGTCGGAAGTGCCGCCGTCATGTTGGCGCTGCTGTTGTGCGGCGGCGTATGGCTGGCCGCCCTCATTAATCGCTTTGCTTAATTTGCCCATGACCACGCCCGTATCAGACAGCCCCCTTTTCTCAGTTGCAGTTTATTGCGGCTCACGCGATGGTGATAACCCCGCGTTTTTGGAAGCGGCAGCCCAGACTGGGCACTGGATCGGTACGCATGGCGGGCAGCTCGTCTACGGCGGCGGTAACTCGGGCTTAATGGGATACACCGCGAGAGCCTGCCAAGCCGCAGGAGGTCGGGTGCTCGGCGTTATGCCGCAGGCCTTGGTTGATCGCGAGGTTGCTAACCTCGAATGCGATGAATTGATCGTGGTGCAAACCATGCACGAGCGCAAGCAAATCATGGCTGAGCGTGCGGATGCATTCGTAGCGCTGCCCGGCGGCATTGGCACGTTCGAAGAGTTTTTTGAAATTTGGACTTGGCGCCAACTCGGTTATCACAACAAGCCAGTCGGTCTGCTGAACGTTGCTGGGTATTACGACACCCTGCTGTCTTTCGTGAGTCAAGCGGTCCAACACCGCTTCATGGACGATCGACAGATGGGATTATTCGAAGTCACCGATGAGGTCTCAGTGCTGTTACCCAGCTTGGTCTCACAGGCTGGGATCTCTGAGGTTTTTGGGACCTACTGACGCTCAGATCGCGCTTTCGTCCTCTTCACCTGTTCGGATACGGACGACGCGGTCCACCGGCGTGACAAAAATTTTGCCGTCACCGATTTTGCCCGTACGAGCCGCCGTGACGATGGCATCAACGCAACGGTCAACGTCCATCGAATTCACAACAACCTCCACCTTCACCTTCGGTAAGAAATCGACTACGTACTCAGCGCCGCGGTACAACTCGGTATGCCCCTTTTGACGGCCGAAGCCTTTGACTTCTGTCACAGTCAGGCCTGTCACGCCCTGCTCTGCCAACGCTTCGCGAACCTCTTCCAATTTAAAGGGTTTGATCACGGCGGTAATTTGTTTCACGGTGGCTCCTTGAATGCACAATCTATGGTCACATTATGCCCATTTGCTGACCAATAAATCGATGCCCATGCATGCCCTACCCCAACACGCACCTTTGATCGCGACCCTGCGCGGAGGCCACCCTGAGAACATCTACTACGGCTCGATCGCCGTGGTCAATGCCAATGGTCGTTTGGTATCGCGAATGGGTGATATCAGCACGCCCATGTTCACCCGCTCCGCGCTCAAGCCCTTTCAGGCCATGCCATTGGTCGCTGGCTTCTCTGATCCCTACAACTTATCCGATGCGGATGTCGCGCTCCTGTGCGCAAGCCACAACGGCGAGGCGGCGCACAGCAGCCGGGCCGGTGCCCTGTTAAAGCGCGCGGGATGCCAAGAAACCGACTTGCAATGTGGCACACACGTCCCGTTTTATTACACAACCAATCAATTACCAACGCCTGAAAAAGGCAGCTACGGGCGGCTTCAACACAACTGCTCGGGCAAACATGCCGGGATGTTGATGCTCGCCCGCGCCCTCGGCGAACCCATCGAAACCTATACCCAAACAACCCACCGCGTGCAGGCGGTCGTACGCGACAGCGTGTCGCATTTCACAGAGGTTCCCGCAGCGCAGTTGGTCGTGGGAATCGACGGCTGCAGCGTCCCGAACTACGCCATTCCACTGGCAGCTTTGGCCCTCGCATACGCCAAGCTCACTCGCGAGACAACTGATCCTGTATATGGTGACGCGCCTGCTCGCGTATTTCAGGCAATGGCGCAACATGGCGCACTGGTCAGCGGCATGGGCCGTAACGACTTGGCACTCAATCGGGCTGGCGGCGGTGACTGGATCGCCAAGTTCGGCGCTGATGGTGTCCAAACCATCGCAAGTCGCTCGCGCCAACAAGCCATCGCCGTGAAGATCGCGGATGGTAATCTGCCCATGTTGATGTGGATTGTCATCAATGTGTTGGAGCAGCTGGGCTGGATGACCGACAGCGCTCGTCACGCCTTAAAGATCTATGTGCCCGGCCCGCTGCTCAACGTTGCCGGGCGTGAGGTGGGCGAAACCCGCCCTGTTTTCCAGATGCCCTGATTAACGAAACGCGTTGGTGATCGGATAACGCCAATCTTTGCCAAACCCCCGATGGGTCAAACGAATACCCACGGGTGACTGGCGGCGCTTGTACTCATTCAAACGCACCAAGCGCACCACCTGCATCACGGCCGCCTCGTCAAAGCCAGCGGCAATGATGTCAGCGGCAGATTGGTCCGTCTCGATGTAGCGAGACAAAATCGCATCCAACACCTCGTAGGGCGGCAGGCTATCCTCGTCCTTTTGGTCAGCACGCAATTCAGCGCTCGGTGGGCGCGTGATGATTCGCGTGGGGATCGGGGCCTCGATGCCTCCCAAGGGGTTATTGGCATTGCGCCAATGCGCCACGGCGAATACCTTGGTTTTGAAAACGTCTTTTATAACGGCATAACCGCCCGCCATGTCGCCGTAGAGTGTGCAATAGCCCGTTGCCATTTCGCTCTTATTGCCTGTCGTCAGCACGATGCTGCCGAATTTGTTTGACAACGCCATCAACAGGGTGCCACGGATACGGGCCTGTAAATTTTCCTCGGTGGTGTCTTCCGACAAGCCTTCAAACTCTGTCGCGAGCGAGCGCTTGAAGGTTTCGAAATGCGGCGCAATGTCAATTTCGTCGTAACGCACGTTCAAACGCTTGGCCATGTCGCGCGCATCAATCCAAGAGATGTCCGCCGTGTAGGGAGACGGCATCATCACGGCGCGAACGCGATCCGCACCCAACGCATCCACTGCCACTGCCATCACAACCGCTGAATCGATACCACCGCTCAGGCCAAGCACCACGCTGGGGAAGCGGTTCTTCTCCACGTAATCGCGCACCCCCATGACCAAGGTTCGCCAAAGATCAGCCATTTCACCGTCAAGCGGTGCCAGATGGGCTGTATCCGGCTGCTCGTCGAACACAAGTGAGAGCGGCCACGTGACAACAGCCTCTTCAAAGCCCGGTGTACGTGCGACGACTTGCCCATTTGCGGTAGCCATGAAACTGCGGCCCTCGAATACGACCTCATCCTGCCCGCCGACCAGATGTGCATAAATCAATGGTCGCGCGCAGGCCTGTGCGCGTGCGCACATGGTTGCTTCGCGCTGCTCGCTCTTACCGAGGTGAAAGGGTGAGGCGTTGATCACGACCAGCACATCCGCGCCCGCTGCAACCGCCGCAGCGGCAGGCGCTTCAAACCACGCATCTTCGCAAATGAGCAAACCCAGGCGTGTACCCGCGACCTCGAATACACAGGTTTCGGTACCTGGCGCGAAGTAACGGCGTTCATCGAACACCTGGTAATTGGGGAGGCATTGTTTCGCGTAGGTGTGCAGAATTCGCCCGTCACAAACCACAGACGCCGCATTGTGGCAAGCGGGCATCGCAACACTGCTGGTGCGCAACGGTTCACCCTCGACCCGCT
>JBMTSM010000088.1:0-7209 GCA_049448275.1 Burkholderiaceae bacterium | reverse complement strand
CAATTTGATAGGCCTGATTGACGTACACCTCGACTTGATTTGAGAGTACAAAGCCAATCAAGAATGCGGGTCTCGACCATTCAAATCGCTTCAAAAAGACGCCCAACAATCCCACACCGAGCAACGCGACCAAATCGGCCAACTCCTGCCCTGACTGAAATGCAGCGAAGCAAATCATCATGAACAAGAACGGCGCCAGCAGCACGAACCGGATCGTCGTGAGTTGCGCAATCCACGGCGATAAGGCGATACACAGCACCGTGCCCAAAACGTTGGCGAACGCCAGTGACCACACCATGGTGTAAGTGACATCGAGGTTCTCAGTGATCATGCGGGGACCTGCTTCATATCCCAGCAACGCCATGCCACCGATGAAGATCGCCATTGAACCAGAGCCCGGAATGCCAAATAACAAGGTTGGCACCAAACCGCCACCTTCCTTGGCGTTGTTTGAACTCTCGGGGCCAATCACACCGCGAATATCACCTTTACCGAATTGGCTTTTGTCTTTGGTGGTTTGCACCGTGTGACCGTAAGCGATCCAGTCAACAACGGAGCCGCCCAATCCTGGAATTACCCCGACCAGCACACCAATTGAAGAGCAACGGATCGACAGCCAACGGTTCTTCCACCAATCACTGACACCCGCTCGCCAACCGGCCCCTAACTTGGCCTCACCGGCAATCGCAGTCCCTTGGCGCAACAAGGCAACAATCTCTGGAATCGCAAAAATACCCAGACCCACAATGACCAATTTAAGGCCGTCGTACAGGTAGGGATATTCGTAAGAACTCATGCGCGCGGACCCCCCGGCGCTGGCGGCTCCAATCGTGCCAACCAAGATACCCAAGGCGGCTGATGCGAGCCCCTTAACGGGGACACGCCCCGCCAAAATAGCAACCATCGACAAGCCGAGGATGGTTACCATCAACATTTCGGGCAAGCCAAAGGCCAACACAACGGGCCGCGCAACCAAAACAAATGCGGTCAAGACCAGCGCGCCGAACAGGCCGCCAAACAAGGAGGCGGTAAATGCCGCCGACAGGGCCCGTGCCGCTTGCCCCATCTTGGCCAATGGAAAGCCATCAAGCACCGTCGCTTGCGAAGCAGACGACCCGGGGATACCCATCAACACGCTAGAAAACGTATCCGATGTTGGAATCACCGCCACCAAGCCCACCATCAAAGCCAAGCCTGCAATGGGATCCATGCCGTACACGAAAGGCAACACCAAGCTCAAGCCGGCGATGCCGCCGAGTCCCGGGAAGACGCCGACAGACAATCCCAACAAAACACCCCCGGCCAAATAGGCTAATTGGGTGGGATGAAAAATCAAATCGAATGCGGCACCAAGTGCGCCCCACGCTGTGATGACTGATTCCATGAAAAACCCCAAAAAAAAGCCGCCCAGAACGAGTCTGGGCGGCGTATGGATCGGTTAGAGATTGACGTTGTAGTCAGTCTTCAGCCATTCCTTAACGAAGGCACGTGCCTCGTCAGATACGTCGGTCGCCTGGCCAGCAGCGATGCCAGCACCTTTCTTGATCATTTGATCGTAAACGCCCAACCTCTTTTCAGAGATTTTCTTAAAGTCTGCGCGCTTAACTACACGCTCAAAAGCGTTCAGATAAGTCTCTTTCGAGTCGGCTGAGGCACCCTTAGGCAAGAAAACCATCTTTTGGGCAGCGAAGCCAGAAACAAAGAACGCTTTCCATGCATCCCAGCCGGGACCTGAAGGCTCTTTACCCAATTTCCGCGTCAACACTTCCTTGAATGAGGGCACATCAGGGAATGTCGGATCGCGCACGATATTGCCGTTCTCATCCAAAGCGCCCCAAGTCATCATTGGCACCGCTTTGCCAGACTCAACCAAGGGTTGCACCTTGCTGATGTAGGCAGATGAGGTTTGGTAATCGATGTTGGCTTCACCACGTTCGAACATCAAACGGCCATCGCCACGGCCCTTGATACCGAAGACGGGTTCGACCGTCATGCCCAACAACTTCCACGCCAGCAAAGGCACCAAATCGAGAGAAGTGGCCCCTTGTGACCCGTAAATGAACTTTACGCCGTTCAATGCGTTGGGGTCTTGTTGGAATTTCTTGCCCAAGTCTGCAGGCAAATAGGCAACACCGCCTGTGGCTGAGGCCAAAACGACGTTCCAGTCCTTGTATTCGTAACGCACGCGGGGATCACCCAGCAGGTACGGGAACTGGGTTGAACCAGATGAGCCAAAAATCGTCAGGCCATCGTCTTTTTGCATTTGGAACCAGTTGGCACCTTTGGTCGAACCGGCACCAGGCATGAACTTCACGACAACGTTCGGCTTACCGGGCAACGCCTCACTCAAGAGCGGCGCGTAAAAATTAGCCCACGATGCGGAGCCACCGGTCTCAGCAAAAGGAATCACGAAATTCACTGTCTTACCTGAGAGATCCAACTCAGCTGCTTGTGCGGGGGCCAAGATGGCGGCAGACGCCATGGCTGCGCCCAACAAGGTGCGCTTTAGCGCTTTACTCAAAATTGTCATGTGTTGCTCCTATGTCGTTGTGAATGCATTGACCACGCTTGGTTGCCACTAGGCAGCGTGTGGGGTTAATTTAAACTAGCGTGGCTTAGCAAGTCTTTCATTTACCTTTCAAGTCGACAGAAATGAACATCCTCATCGTTGAAGACCACGAAAGCGTCGCCGCAGGTATCGCCCACAGCTTGCGCGATGAGGGATACCAAGTCAGCATCTGTGACTCAGCGCCAGCGGCGATTGACCGACTGGCGGGGACGCGGTTCGATCTGTTGATCCTCGACATCAACCTGAAGTTGTCGTCCGGCCTTGACGTGCTACAGCACGCGCGAACTAAGCGTTTACCCTTGGCAATTATTATCTTGAGCGCGCGTAACACGGTCGATCAGCGCATCGCGGCCCTCGACCTGGGTGCCGACGATTACCTGTCCAAGCCATTTGTGATGTCCGAGTTATTAGCCCGCGTGCGGGTGCAGGCACGACGGGTCGCCCCTACCGCGCAACCTGAAGAAACCATTGGCAGGCTGACCTACAGCCCCTCACTGCGAAGCGTGCGGATCTCTGAATCGGACGAACCCATCAAGCTCACCAAAAAAGAATTGGCGGTATTCGAATGCCTTTTGGCGCGCAAAGGCATGCTGGTATCGAAGTCGACGCTGGCTAATCACCTCTATGGCGATGAGGCTGATATCGAGGAGGCAGTGGTTGAAATCTACATCTCCCGTCTGCGAAAGCAATTGGAGGGCATGGCGATAGAGATCAAAACCGCCCGTGGCTTGGGATACCTCATGACGCCGGCAGGCTAACCCCATGAAATCTCTACGCACACGCTTGATGCTGGTGATTTTGGTGCCCATGGCACTGATCGCCGTGTTCATCATTTTTATGCGCTACGAGTTAGCGGTTGGTAATGCCAATGAGCAATTCGACCGAACCCTCAGCGCCCTCACCATGGCAGTCGCCCGCGACCTTCAAAGCGGTGAAGAAGGCGACGGCATATCGTCAGCCACGTCCGAGTTATTGCGAGAGGCCTTGGGCGGCGACATCTACTACCACGGCACGGGTGTTGGAGGCTACTTCATAGCCGGGTACGCGTATCCACCAGCAACCCCGAAGGAGCTGAAGCAGATAACCGATCGGCTGATTTTTTTCAATGGCACGCATCGCGGACAATCGGTGCGTGTGGCGCGCCTGAGTGAGGCCGCCAGCATTCAATCGCCCTCACCTGACCGCCCAGTGATGACAGGCAACCGAATCGTCACCGTGTGGCAACCAACCGCGCGCATCGATGAATATGTATGGCGATCCGTCAAGCAAACCATGCTCGCTGTCGCGGCCTTGATCACATCGGTTGGCATCACATTGTGGTTTGCCATCTCTTTGGGCTTGCGACCACTCGTCCGACTAGAGCGGTCAGTCGCACGACGCTCGGCAACCGACCTCACCCCCATCACCGATGCAGTCCCCATGGAGGTCAACCAACTGGTGCAACGTATCAACAACTTGTTTAAACGGGTACAGGCGACGTTGGACGGGCGTGAGCGGTTCATCTCCAACGCAGCGCACCAATTAAAAAATCCAGTGTCGGGTCTCGTTCTGATGGCCGAGGCGACTGTGAACGCACCCGATGATGCAGCCCGCGCTGTGCGCGCCAAGGGACTTTTAGGCGCTGCTAAATCCCTGATGCGTTTCAGTAACCAAATGCTGTCTTTGGAGCGCGCGCGGAGTTTTGAGTTGGGCCGCACATTAAAGCGAATTGACCTCAATCAGATCGTCGCAAAGGCCTGTGAGCGGATGGCTGCGGGTGTCATGGGCGAGAAACTGACCCTCAACTTTGAGCCTCATCCGAGCAATGTAATGGTCAGCGGGGACAGCCTACTACTGCAAGAAGTCGTCACAAACCTCATCAGTAACGCAAAAAATCATGCAGGGTCTGACAACCACACCATCGACATCAGAGTTTTTGTCAGTGCAGGCAGCGCGGTTGTGAGTGTGCGTGATTACGGTGTGGGTTTCCCGCTTGACCAACTAGAGGTCGACGCCCAAATCAGCTTTGACCGATTCAGCAATATCAGCGCCAGCGACGGAAGCGGTTTGGGCCTACCGATCGTTCAAGAAATCATCGTCAAACATAGCGGTCGAGTCGAGGTACTCAACCGCCACCCAGGCGCAGAGGTCAATGTAGTTTTACCGCTGACGCTTTAAAGCGTTTGTCCCAGGGCTTCGCTGACGCGCTGGGCAAAGGCACGGGTACCAAGCACTCCCCCCATATCAGCTGTACGGCCACTGGGCGTGGCGATTACCGCATCGAGTGCGTTTTCAATACTGCGCGCAGCGTCTAACAATGAAGGTGAACCGCGTCGCTCGCTCAGCCATTGCAAAAGCATGGCGGCGGAGCCGATTAACGAAGCGGGGTTGGCCTTATCTTGACCGGCAATATCCGGCGCTGAGCCATGCTGCGCCTGCGCTACACCATGCGCCGTTCCTGCATTGAGAGAGGCGGCCAAACCCAGGCTACCTGAAAGCTCTGCCGCTTGGTCGGAGAGGATGTCACCGAACATATTGGTCGCCAGAATCACGTCAAAAGCGCTCGCATCACGCACCAATAAAGCTGCCATGGCATCAACCAAGCGCTCTTCCACGGTCACCTCGGGATAGCGCGCTGCGACCTCGCGCACGCAACTTAAAAATAACCCATCGCTGACCCGAAGGACATTGGCCTTGTGCACCACGGTGACCCTTTTGGTGCGCGTCATCGCCAATTCAAAAGCCGACGACGCGATGCGCAAGGAGGCCTCCCGCGTGACTTTGCGTACCGCCAACGCGACATCTGGGGTGGGCATAAATTCGCCGTTACCCATGAACATATTCCGATCTGAATAAAAGCCCTCGGTGTTCTCCCTTACGACAACCAAATCGATCGCTTTGCCACCAAACCCAATGAATCCGCCACGGGTTCTAGCCGGTCGAATATTCGCATAAAGATCCAGGGCCTTTCGTAGTACCCCGGATGGATTGAGCCCGCCAGCCTCAACTGGTGGATATGAGTTGTGCGACACGGGCCCCAAAATCACGCCGTCCACAGCCTTTGCTTGCGCAATAACCGCATCGGGAATCGTCGTTCCATGGGCTGCAAGCGCGGTAAATCCTATGTCGGCGGTCTCAAACACAAGGTTCAAGCCAAACTGCGCGTCAGCGGCTGTGAGTACTGTGCGCGCCGCTGCAGTGATCTCGGGGCCAATGCCGTCCCCCTCTAAAAGCAGTAATTTGATCGTCATCTCGTTTTTAACTATTCAACAGACGCAACAGGTAGCGATGCGCCCAATATCCCAGCGACGCCGTTAGCAGCATCAGCCAGCCCAAATTAAGCGCACCCTCTAACGGCACCAAGCCGACGACATAGCCGCCAAAGGCGCCCATGACTTGTTGACTCACGCCTGCAACCGCAGCCGCCGCACCGGCTAATGCGGGGATCAGACCCACCGTGCCCGTCAACGCGGGCGGTACCAGAAAGCCGTGCCCAATACCCAGCAGGGTCAGTGGCAACACCAAAGCCAGGGGTGATGCCAGTGGCGTCAACGCGAGCACCACCACCAGGACCATGCCGACCAGGGTAAGGCGCTGGCCCCACTCCATCATCCGGTGATTGCCAATTCGTCGAATCAACCGTGATGTCAAAAAGCTACCGGTAATGTAAGACAGTGGAATCACCATGATGTAAAACCCGATGCCATCGGGGCCTACACCGTAACTACCCAGCACAATCGGCGCCCCACCCAGAAAGATATAAAAAGTCGCGGTCGCAGTCGCCAATACCGCAACGTACAGCATGAAACTGGGGGCGCGCACCAGTGTTGTGTAGGACGTGATCATGTTGCGCAACCAGTGCGGACGATCAACCGCTTCAGGCTCCAGCGCAGGGAGTTCGCTCCACGCTGCATAAATCAGTAATGCGGCGATTAAGGTGATGAGAATGAAGTTTGACCGCCACCCCAGGAGCACATGCAACTGCCCCCCTAAAATCGTGGCCAGCGGTGGGCATAAGCCCATCGCCATGCCGACGTAGGCCATCACGCGGGTGCGATCGGGGCCGTCAAATAAATCTTGAACCATGGCCCGACCCACGACCATGCCAGCCGCGGCACCGGCACCCTGAATGACGCGGGCCCATGTCAGCAGCGTCAAATTTGGCGCAATAGCGGCTGCAAATGAGCCAACGAATGCCAAACCCATGCCCATGAGCAACACCCGCTTTCGCCCAACTCGATCTGAGAGCGGTCCATAGACCAACTGCAACGCACCATACGTGAGAACATAGCCACTGAATGTGAGTTGCACGGCGGGTTGGGAGACGTCGAAAATCACGCCCCACTCCTGCATGGAGGGCAAACTGATCGTCATCGCAAACAAGCCGAACGCCAATTGCCCCAGCACAGTGGCAATCAGACGGCCACTGGGTGGCGGCTTCAAGGGGGTATCAACGGGCAAAACGTAACCTGCGGCTTGGTGATGAAAGGCCCTACTTTAACCGCCCCGAGGCCGCGGATACGGCCTAAATGTGTTAAACCTATCGCCATGAGTCAAAGCCTTTTTTTCTTGGTTTTATTGGTCGCCGTTAGCGGCTTTTTTTCGATTGCAGAAATCTCCCTCGCCGCCTCCAATCGGCTCCGTTTGGCGCAGCTCGCCGA
>JBMTSM010000087.1:0-7234 GCA_049448275.1 Burkholderiaceae bacterium | reverse complement strand
CGCGATGCGGCGGCCAACGGTCGCGATGTACGCGGGGCAACGGCCTACGTCACGCTGGAGCCCTGTGCGCACCATGGTCGAACCCCGCCTTGTGTCGACGCACTCATCGACGCACAGGTATCACGTGTGGTGATTGCCGCCACCGACCCCAACCCAGCGGTTAATGGCTCCGGTATCGCGCGGCTTCGCGCGGCGGGTATCGACGTGACACAAGGCCTGATGGCCGACGCCGCGCGCGGCATGAACATTGGTTTCTTCAGCCGAATGATCCGAAAAACGCCATGGGTACGCCTGAAAATGGCGGCGTCTGCCGATGGCATCACCGCCCTGCCCAACGGTGAAAGTCAATGGATTACCAGCCCCGAGGCCCGCGCCGATGGTCACCGGTTTCGGGCACAGGCCTGCGCCGTGCTGACGGGTGCAGGGACGGTGCTGGCTGACGACCCCCATTTGGGTGTACACGAGGTACCCACTGCCCGTCAGCCCCACGTCGTGGTGGTGGACAGCCGCCTACAAACCCCCGTCAACGCTCGCTTACTGACAGGCGATCGCGAAAAATGGCTCTACCACAGTGGTGTGGCCGACGACGCGACCTGCGACGCTCTAAAGCAAACCGGCGCCACACTGATTGCGTTGGCCAATGCCCATCAAAAAGTGGACTTGGCAACCATGCTCACCGACTTGGCTGCGCGGGGCGTCAACGAGGTACACCTCGAGGCAGGTACTGCCTTGAACGGCTCTTTTCTGAGAGAAAATCTGGTGGATGAGTTACTGCTCTATGTGGCTCCAACTTTGTTGGGACAGGGTCAAGGGTTGTCAAATTTCGGTCCCCTAACGGCATTGGCCGATGGGCGAGCGATGCGGTGGTTGCCACCAACCACGGTGGGCCCTGATCTGCGCTTACGCGCTGTCATTGGCGACCGCGACACGTTTTGAGGTGGGGCGCTTCCCACCCTCGTTTTTTTCTTCAAGGCAGACACACGCATGTTCACAGGGATCATCACAGGTATTGGCGAAATTACGCGCATCGAATCGTTAGGGGACCACTTAACCTACGGGAAGCGACTCCACATCACAGCACCAGCGGGCTACCTTGACGATGTCGGTTTGGGGGACAGTATCGCGATCAACGGTGCGTGCATGACCGTGACCTCGTTCGACGTTGCTGCGATGTCGTTCACCATCGACGTATCGGCGGAGTCGCTGGACAAAACCAGCGGTCTGACCATGACGGGTCGGGTCAATCTGGAAAAAGCGTTGCGCGCCAGTGACCGTTTGGGTGGTCACATTGTGTCGGGACACGTCGATGGTGTGGGTACCGTGAAGCGCTTCGAGACCGTTGGCGAGAGCTGGCTGCTCCAAATTGAGACACCACTCAAAATGGCACCCTTCTTGGCCTACAAGGGCTCGGTAACCGTCAATGGCGTCAGCCTAACCGTCAATCAGGTTCAGGATTCAGACACGGCCTGCGTGTTTGATATCAACCTGATTCCACACACGCTTGAGAACACCGCTTTGGGAACGCTCAAACCCGGCGTCCAAGTTAATTTAGAAGTTGACGTCTTGGCGCGCTATGTGGAACGCATGCTCAGCCTGAAGGGCTGATAGCCTGAGATAATAATGGTCTTTTACCGATCAGCTCGCCAAGGTCCTCATGTCAAACGCCGTCCCTATTTCACCCGTTAAAGAAATCGTCGCCGAGCTCGCTGCAGGGCGCATGGTGGTGCTGGTTGATGAGGAAGACCGCGAGAACGAGGGTGATCTGGTCATGGCGGCCGACCATGTCACGCCAGCGGCGATCAACTTCATGGCCAAACATGGACGCGGTCTGATTTGCCTGACGCTCACGCGTGAGCGCTGCGAGTTTTTGAAGCTGCCCCCCATGGCATCGAGTAACGGTACGCAATATGCGACCGCCTTCACTGTCAGCATCGAGGCAGCGACCGGTGTAACCACCGGCATTTCTGCAGCCGATCGCGCGAAGACCGTACAAGTCGCCGTCGCCCCGGACACCCAACCCACTGATTTGGTTCAACCCGGCCACGTGTTCCCACTACAAGCCGTCGATGGCGGTGTGCTGATACGTGCTGGGCACACCGAGGCTGGTTGCGATTTGTCAGCCATGGCGGGCTGCAGCGCGGCTGCAGTGATCTGCGAGATCATGAACGACGATGGCTCCATGGCACGCCTGCCAGACCTCCAACTTTTTGCCGCCACGCACGGCCTGAAGATTGGCACCATCGCTGACCTCATTGAATACCGCAGCGCCACTGAGTCACTGGTCAGACGTGTGGGCAGCCGTACGATTCAAACGCCGCAAGGTGCCTTTGTCGCGCACGCCTTTCAGGACACCGCGGGCGGTAACGTCCATTTGGCGTTGGTCAATGGCGAGTGGTCACCCGACGAAATTATCCCGGTCCGGGTGCATGAGCCGCTATCGGTGCTCGACGCACTCGATCAAAACAGCTCCATTCACTCTTGGTCGCTGCCAGCGAGCCTCGGTTATCTGCAAAGCCACGGAAAAGGCGTCGCCGTCTTTTTGAACGCGGGTGAGTCCAGTGAACAACTCTTGGCGCAGTTTCAAGGCATCGCAAAACCCAGTCACGGGCCGGGCACCGGTCGCATGGATCTGCGAACCTACGGTATTGGCGCACAAATTTTGCGTGAGTGTGGCGTCCAACGCATGCACCTATTGAGCTCCCCTCGCCGCATACCCAGCATGACTGGCTATGGCCTTGAAGTCTGCGGGTTTCAAGAAAAAGCCACAGGCGAACCCACCCCACCCGTTCATTAATTTCACAGCAACGCCCCATGTTTAACGCCAGTAAAGGAGCCGCCACCGACCTCAACGGTAAAAAATGCCGTATCGGTGTGGTGCAAGCGAGGTTCAACGACGACATCACCAACGCCCTTTGGAGCGCCTGCCATACCGAGTTGTTGCGTTTGGGCGTCCTCGAGAAGAACATTACCCACGTCACCGTACCCGGTGCGCTAGAGGTCGCTTCGGCCCTCCAGGGCATGGCCGAGTCATCTGATTTCGACGCCTTGATCGCATTGGGCTGCATCATCCGAGGCGAGACCTACCATTTTGAATTGGTCGCCAACGAGTCAGGCGCCGGCGTCACGCGGGTGGCGCTGGACTATCAAATTCCAATCGCCAACGCCATCCTCACGACTGAGGACCATGCGCAGGCTGTGGCTCGTCAAACTGAGAAAGGCCGAGACGCGGCAGCCGTTGCGATTGAAATGGCGTTGCTGCTAGCGAACCTGTAAACCCTCACACCGCGGATAGACCCTAAAAGGTCTGAGATAATCGACATCGCGCGCGCACCATACGCTGGTTGCGTGGACACCCCCTGCTCTTTGGAACCGACCATGACCGACGCCTCTGATACCCCTTTGAACAAAGCGAAGCGCCCCAATAACGGGCTTCGTAAAGCCTCGGATAAGTCGGCCCGCACGCGCGCCCGAGAATTCGCGGTGCAAGCGCTATACCAGTACCTGGTAGGAAAAAACACCACCGAAAGCATCGACGCGTTCACACGTGATCTCACGGGCTTCCATAAAGCGGACAGCCTGCACTTTGACGTCTTGTTGACAGGCTGTGTCGCCGATCGCGAGGCCCTTGAGGCGCTGATCGCACCGCATTTAGACCGTGGCATCGATGAGGTATCACCCATCGAACACGCGGTACTGCTAATTGGTGTCAAAGAGCTAACCACCTGCCTAGATGTGCCGCGCCGAGTAGTCATCAACGAGTGCATCGAACTGGCCAAGTCATTTGGCGGCACCGACGGACACAAATTTGTTAACGGTGTGGTGCATGCACTGGCCCAGCAGTTGCGCCCCAACGAGACCTGACCCCCGAGCCACCGGATGAAGATCGCCCGACGCGCCGAACGAATACAACCCTTTTTTGTGATGGAAATCGCAAAGGAGGCCCAGCGATTGGCTGCACAGGTGGCAGATTCAGCAGACCCGATGATTTTCTTGAACATCGGGGAGCCCGATTTTTCGGCCCCTGACGCGGTTCAGCAAGCAGCGACAGACGCCATGCGCGCTGGCAAAACCAGCTACACGCAGGCACTTGGTATTCCGGCGCTGCGCGAGGCAATCAGCGGCTGGTACGCCACGCGATTTGGGCTAGACATTGACCCCGCTCGGATCGCCATCACGGCAGGCGCCTCTGGCGCCCTGCAGCTGGCCTGTTTGGCCCTCATTGAGGCGGGTGACGAAATTCTGATGCCTGACCCGTGCTACCCCTGTAACCGCAACTTCGTTACAGCCGCCGACGGGGTCGCTAAGCTGATCCCCACCACGCCCGAAGACCGGTTCCAACTGTCGCCCGAGCAGGTCGCCGAGAACTGGACCGCTCGCACCCGCGGTGTCTTGCTGGCGACGCCCAGCAACCCAACTGGGACCTCCATCAGCCAGCAGAACTTACAAGCCATCGCCGAGTTCAGCCGGCGCCAAGGTGGCATCACGTTAGTCGATGAGATTTACCTCGGCCTCAGTTTTGACGCGCAATACGGCCGCAGCGCTTTGGGACTACCAGAGGGTTTGGGCGAGACCATTATCAGCATCAACAGCTTTTCAAAATACTTCAACATGACAGGCTGGCGCCTGGGCTGGTTGGTCTTGCCCCCGGCACTGGTGCCCGTTATCGAGCGCTTGGCGCAGCACCTGTTCATTTGCCCCAGCAGCATCAGCCAACAAGCGGCCTTGGCCTGTTTCACGCCAGAGACCTTGGCGATCTACGAGACCCGCCGCGCGGCCTTCAAGGCGCGTCGTGACTTCTTCATACCCGCGCTAAACCGCTTGGGCTTGTCCGTTCCGGTCATGCCTGATGGTGCGTTCTATGCTTACGCAAACTGCGAATCAGCCTGTGAGCGGTGGGGCATTTCACCCACCAAAACAGCGGGCAGTTGGGACTTTGCGCGCGCGCTGATGCAACGGGCGCACATTGCTGCGACGCCAGGTCGTGACTTTGCCGATGCAGCACCGCACCAATACCTTCGCTTCTCAACTGCCAGCAGCATGGAACAACTGCAAACCGCCGTTGCACGGCTCGAGGCGACCCTATGACCACCAAACACACGTGGCCTATTCGGGTTTACTGGGAGGACACCGACGCGGGCGGTATCGTCTTCTACGCCAACTACCTCAAGTTCTTCGAACGGGGGCGGACCGAGTGGTTGCGGTCATTAGAATTACATCAACAGACGCTTAAAACCACTGTCGGGGGGATGTTTGTCGTCAGCGAAACGCAGGTGCGTTACCATCAGCCTTGTCGTTTGGACGATGTTGTCATCGTCGAAACCGAGTTGTTGCAGGTGGGTCGCGTGGCGATCGACTTGAGGCAAACGGTTTGGCTGCAATCAGCGCACCCGGTTCGGTTGTGCACTGGTGAAATACGAGTCGGCTGGGTGGATGCTGTCACCCTAAAACCAACGCGAATGTCACCCACCTTAATCAACGCTCTTAAAAGACCATGAACCAAGATTTGTCCATCGTTCACCTGCTTCTAAATGCCAGCGGTGTTGTCCAAGCGGTCGTCGCCTTGCTCGTAATTGTGTCGATTGCCAGCTGGGCGGTCATCTTCAGTAAATCAACCGTGTTGGCTCGGGCTACCAAGAGCAACGGCGCTTTTGAGCAAGCTTTTTGGTCTGGATCAAGCATGCATGACCTGTATAACACCGCGATTCAAAAGACCACGGGCTCGGGCCCCATGGAGCGTATTTTTGCCGCGGGTATGCGCGAGTTCTTAAAGCTGCGCGAACGTCGCATTTCAGATACCGCCGTCTTGCTCGAAGGTGCACAACGCGCCATGCGCGCCAATCTGCAGCGCGAAGTTGATAACCTGGAGTCACAGCTGTCGTTCTTGGGTTCGGTCGCCTCGGTATCACCGTATGTAGGCTTGTTCGGTACCGTTTGGGGCATCATGCACGCGTTCACCGGGCTCGCCTCACTTGAGCAGGTGACTTTGGCCACGGTGGCACCTGGTATTGCCGAGGCTTTGGTGGCCACCGCCATTGGCCTGTTTGCGGCGATCCCAGCCGTGGTCGCCTACAACCGGTTTGCCACTCGCATTGACCGCATCGCGAACAAACTGGACACCTTCTCCGACGAGTTTTCAAATATTTTGCAGCGTAACCTGAGCGCGCAAACGCCGGCATAAGCGTCATGGCCACAATCAACAAACGCGGACGTTCGCGCCGCACCATGAACGAAATCAACATGGTGCCCTTCATCGACGTGATGTTGGTGCTGTTGATCATCTTCATGGTCACAGCACCACTGATCACCCCCAGCACAATTGAGCTACCCTCCGTGGGGCAAGCCAGTCGCCGCCCTGATAAGGTCATCGAGGTGATCGTCAAAAAGGACGCGAGTATCAGCATCAAGGCTAAAAAGGAAAATATCCCAGTTCGCTTAGAAGGACTGGCGCAAGCGGTGGTTGATACGGCCAATGCGAACCGCTCAACACGGGACGGCACTGCCAACAATGACCCCGAACGTGCGTTTGCCGTTGTGATCAGTGCGGATCGAGCCGTCAAATACGACGCCGTCGTGCAAGTGATGGACGCGCTTAAGAAAGCAGGAATCGCCCGCGTTGCCCTGTCTGTCTCCGCTTCGCGCTAACCACTGATTCATTAACGGATGCGAAGCGAACGCGCGCCAAACGCCTTCCCCCAAGAACCTGCACCGTGGACCGTGCCGATGGTTCTTGCGCTGGGTGCACACGCGCTTTTATTCGTCGCTTTGGCGTGGGGTATCGCCTGGAAGCATGACGCCACGCCCGCGAGTTTCGAAGTAGAAGTTTGGTCACCGGAGGCCGTGCGAGCGGCCCCAAAAGCCGAACCCGCTCCCGAGCCAAAACCCGAACCAGAACCTCCCAAACCGGAGCCCGAGCCGCCCAAGCCAGCGCCTGAGCCACCACCACCCCCTCCACCGCCACCGCCCAAAGCGGCGCCCGCCGGTCCGAGTGAAGCAGAGATTGCCCTTGAAAAGGCCAAAAAGAAAAAGGCTGCCGAGGACGCGCTCGCTCTGAAGAAGGCCAAAGAAAAAGCCGCGAAAGAAAAAGCCGAACGAGAGCAGGCAGCGAAAGAAAAGGCGGCCAAGGAGAAGGCGGCGCAAGAAAAGGCACGCAAAGAACAACTGGCGCAAGAGGAAGCCGCAAAAGCGAAAGCAGCCAAAGAAAAAGCTGAACGTGAACAAGCTGAGCGCGAAAAAG
>JBMTSM010000086.1:0-7260 GCA_049448275.1 Burkholderiaceae bacterium | reverse complement strand
ATCCGCTCCCCAGCTGAGGTGCTGACACATCACTTACTGGATAGTCTGGCAGCTGTTCGGCCGCTGCGTCGATATTTAGAGACCCAAGGCCGATCTGAGGCAGCGGTGTTAGACGTGGGTTCAGGCGGGGGGTTGCCAGGTATTGTGTTAACGATCGCCTGCCCAGAACTAAGGGTGACATGTGTTGATACCGTCTCCAAAAAGGCGGCGTTCATTCAACAGGCGGCGATTCAATTGCCACGCCAAG
This sequence comes from Burkholderiaceae bacterium, assembly GCA_049448275.1. Classification (GTDB taxonomy): domain Bacteria; phylum Pseudomonadota; class Gammaproteobacteria; order Burkholderiales; family Burkholderiaceae_C; genus RS62. The sequence continues at coordinate 7,013 of JBMTSM010000086.1, read as the reverse complement.
TCATGGGCGGGCGATTGGCCTCCCGCCACGCACGCGTGGAATCCCTGGATTCGCCTTTTGATGTTGTGTGTTCGAGGGCGTTTGCCTCTTTGCCTGATTTCACGCAATGGTCCCGCAAGGCATTGAAACCGGGCGGCGCCTGGATGGCTATGAAGGGGCAAATACCTGACGCAGAAATAGCGGCATTGCCCGCGGACATTGAGGTGTTTCACGTGGAACAATTGGCGGTGCCTTCTTTGGATGCCCAGCGCTGCATTGTTTGGTTGCGCGACTTGATGCCCCAAGGAATCGCGTAAACTTAAGCGTGCATTTCAGGCCCCAGTCTGCGGGGCTTATGTCTGACCATCAATAACCTAGAGTGCCTCATGGCTAAAATTTTCTGCGTTGCGAACCAAAAGGGCGGCGTTGGCAAGACCACCACAACCGTTAACTTGGCGGCGGGATTGGCAAAAATAGGGCAACGAGTCCTCATGATCGACTTGGACCCGCAAGGGAACGCGACCATGGGCTCAAACCTCGACAAACGGGCCCTGCCGCACACGGTTTATGACGTGTTGTGGGGAGAGACTTCGCTAGCAGAAGCGCGGCAACGCGCTGACTCTTGTGGCTACGATGTCCTTGGTGCGAACCGCGAGCTTGCCGGTGCGGAGGTCGAGTTGGTGAGTTTGGAAAATCGTGAGCGACGGCTGAAAGATGCGATCGCAAGCGTTGATGCTGACTATGACTTCGTCCTCATCGATTGCCCACCATCACTCAATATGCTGACCCTGAATGGTCTGTGCGCCGCACACGGCGTTATCGTGCCGATGCAGTGTGAATACTTTGCATTGGAAGGCCTCAGTGACTTGGTCAACACCATCAAACAAGTGCACGCGAACCTGAACCCGCAGTTACAACTCATTGGCTTGTTGCGCGTGATGTTTGACCCCAGAATCACCTTGCAACAACAGGTGAGCGAGCAAATTAAATCGCACTTTGGCAACAAGGTGTTTGAGGCCGTTATTCCCCGTAACGTGCGTTTAGCAGAAGCGCCAAGTTATGGGTTGCCTGGTGTTGTGTTTGACCCCTCCGCCAAAGGCTCGAAAGCGTTCATCGCATTTGCCGAAGAAATGGTGGTACGCATCGAAAACATGCGATGACCGAGGCTACAAGCCATGCACCGATACAAGTGGTTGTCTTACCGGGCTGGTTGAACTCTGAGCCCGAGCACTGGCAAAGCCACTGGATAAAACAGCATGGTGCGACGCGTATTGAACAACACGATTGGGTGTCGCCCTTACGCGGTGATTGGGTTGCGGCACTTGAGAGCCAGTTCTCAGATTGCCGCGACGCGGCCGAGTCCCGAGGCGAGGCCCCGCCGCGCTTTGCCGTTGCTGCGCACAGTTTAGGCTGTCATCTTTTGGCTGCCTGGTTGGCACACTCTTCGAATGCCGGGTGGGTAACCGCTGCACTGTTAGTGGCGCCTCCAGACCTGTCCCGGCCCGACTTGCCGCCCGCGGTTGCGCGGTGGGCCCCAGCAATCAGGCAATCCATGCCCGAGCCATTACAGGCCGCGGCGGTCATGGTCGGCAGCGATAATGACCCCTTTTCGAGCTGGTCAGCGACCCAGGCATTGGCGAGACAGTGGGGTGTCGAGTCGATACTGATGCCTGGCGCTGGCCACGTCAACGCAGCCTCTGGCTTGGGGGATTGGCCGAGCGGTTGGCAACAATTACAACAGTTGATACATCAAGAAAGCATTGCACATGGCAATTAAGAAACCCAAAGGCCTTGGCCGTGGTCTTGAAGCGTTATTGGGCCCCAGTGTCACCAACGACGGGAGCGACAGCGACTCGCTGCCCAACACCATCGCGCTTTCACAATTGCGCGCGGGCGTCTATCAACCACGTAAACACATGGATGAAGGTGCCCTTTATGAGCTTGCGGAAAGCATCAAGTCGCAGGGTGTGATGCAACCGATTTTGGTGCGACCTGTTGATGCCGATGGACGGTACCAACCGCTGACGGGCCGCCCAACCGCCACACAACATTACGAGATCATTGCCGGCGAGCGCCGGTCACGTGCGGCCAAGTTAGCCGGGCTGGAGGCGGTACCCGTCTTGATCCGTGACGTTGCTGATGACCAAGCGGCGGCAATGGCGCTGATCGAAAACATGCAGCGGGAGGATTTAAATCCGCTTGAGGAGGCGCAGGGCTTACAGCGGCTCATTCGTGAGTTTGGTTTGACACACGAGGACGCGGCGCAGGCTGTGGGTCGCTCACGAAGCGCCGCCAGTAATTTGCTGCGGCTGTTGAACTTGGCCGATCAAGTTCAAACCATGCTGATGGCGGGCGACCTCGACATGGGTCATGCGCGCGCGCTGTTGTCCCTTGATAAAACGACCCAAATATCAGCGGCTAATCAGATTGTTGGCAAGAAGATGTCGGTGCGCGAGGCCGAGTCGTTGGTTAAGAAGCTTGCCGCAGAATTTAACTTAACAGCAGTCAAGCCAAAGGCCGAAAAGTCCCGTGACACCAAGCGTATCGAGGAGCAGCTGTCTGATTTGTTAGCTGCCGAGGTCGAGGTCCGTATCAAGAAGCGCGTTAAACGCAATGGGCGGACCGAAGAGATGGGCGAAATCGCCATCGCATTCGGGTCTTTGCCCGAACTCAATGGTCTGATCGACCGCTTACGCGGCGCGCCAGGCGCCGATTAACTGCGCGGATTAGCCCTGGTAAGTGAAAATCTTTCCGGGGTTCATGATGTTATGCGGGTCCAGCGCTTGTTTGATTGCCCGCATCATATCTACGGCCGCGTCGCCGGCTTCCGCGCGCAAAAAGTCCATCTTGTGCAAGCCGATGCCGTGTTCGCCAGTACACGTGCCACCCAGACGCAGCGCGCGGGCAACCAACCACTCGTTCAATTGCTCAGCTGTTGCGCGTTCTTGAGGGTCATCCGGGTTGATAAGGTAGCCAAAGTGGAAATTTCCATCGCCCACATGACCTAACAAGAAGTAGGGAATTCCTGAGGCATCGGCTTCCTTAACGGAGTCGAGTAAACAGTTAGCCAATTGGCTGATAGGCACGCACGTATCGGTCGAAATGGCGCGGCAGCCGGGCCGTGATTGGATTGCTGCGAAGTAAGCGTTGTGGCGTGCCGTCCATAGCTTGGTCCGCGCCTCTGGCGTGGTGGCCCACTCAAAAGCCTGGCCGCCCATGTCATCGGCCAGTGCCTGTACCACTTCGGCCTGTTCTTTTACACTGGCTGGCGAACCGTGAAACTCCATGAGCAGCATTGGCTCTTCGCGCAAAGTCAGTTGCGCATGCTTATTGACCATGGCAACGGATTTCCCGTCCAAAAATTCGCAGCGGGCGATCGGCACCCCCATCTGGATAATCTGAATCGTCGTTTGAACCGCCGCCTCGATGCTCGGAAAAGAACATACCGCTGCGGAAACCGCCTCAGGCAAGGGGTATAGCTTGAGTGTGACCTCGGTGATGACCCCAAGGGTTCCCTCGCTGCCGACCATCAACCGGGTCAGGTCGTAACCCGCGCTCGATTTCTTTGCTCGGGTACCGGTGCGAATGACATCACCGTTGGCAGTGACGACCTCCAGAGCGAGAACGTTTTCACGCATGGTGCCGTAACGCACGGCGTTTGTGCCGCTGGCCCGAGTCGCGGTCATACCGCCAATGCTGGCATCTGCGCCCGGATCGATTGGGAAAAACAAACCATGATCCTTCACCGCTGCATTCACCGCCATGCGGGTCACGCCCGGCTGTACGGTTACCGTTAAGTCCTCGGCGTTGATCTCAAGGACCTGGTTCATGCGTGACACATCAATACTGATGCCACCCTGTACCGCGAGGAGGTGCCCCTCAAGGGAGCTACCAACGCCAAACGGAATCACGGGGACATGAACGGCAGCGGCTAGTCGGACCGCGTCTTGAACGTCTTTCGTGGATTCAGCAAAAACGACGCCTGCTGGCGGTGGCACGTGGGTGAATGCGGACTCGTCGCGACCGTGTTGTTCGCGCACGGCCATCGCTTGGCTGAATTGCTTGCCGAATCGATCGGCCAGCGCGGTCAGGAGGCTGTCAGGGGTGTCTCGAAGCGTGACGGCAGGGATGGGTGCGTTCATGGTGTATCTCCGTTGATCGTCGCATTATCGGGGCTTAATGGCGACCCATGCAATCGCACAGGCGAATCGGCCATAATCGACGCAGATTCAGCAAATTTAAGAGAGATCATGGGTAATCGACTCACACAAATCGCCACGCGCACGGGTGATGGCGGCACCACCGGACTGGGTGACAACCAGCGGGTCTCTAAAAATAGCCTGCGTGTGCATGCCATGGGCGATGTTGATGAGCTGAACTCACATATCGGCGTATTGCTGTGTGAGGCGATGCCAGCCGATGTCAGAGAACTCTTGGTTGAGGTGCAGCATCAGTTGTTCAATTTGGGCGGTGAGTTGTCAATTCCCGGTTTTGAGTTGTTGAAGCCCGAAGCGGTGTTGGCGCTTGACGATGCACTGGCGCACTTCAATGCGCAACTACCAAAGTTGGCCGAATTTATCCTACCCGCAGGCACGCGAGCTGCTAGTCAAGCCCATGTCTGTCGCACGGTCGCCAGGCGCGCGGAGCGCATCGTGGTGGCACTGAGTGAACAAGAGACGCTTAATGAGGCGCCACGCCAATACCTCAATCGGCTCAGTGATCTGATGTTCGTATTGGCGCGGGTTTTGAACCGAGTCGATGGCGGGGATGACGTGTACTGGAAAAGCGAACGCCTCGCGCGCGGAGACGATTGATGTCACGCGTGGTTGTCTATCCGGTGGCCGTTTGTTTTGGAGATTGCGACCCAGCGGGTATTGTGTTCTTTCCTAACTTCTCCCGTTGGATGGATGCCGCGTCATTGAACTTTTTTGTCGCGTGTGGAATTCCGGTGTGGCGTGAGCTCGTCAAAACGCACGGCATCATCGGCACGCCTCTGCTTGAGATCAACACCAAGTTTTTCAAACCTGCGACTTACGGTGAAACCATCGAGGTGCACACCAGCATTGATGAGTGGCAGAACAAGACCTTTCGACAGCGCCATGTGGTGAAACGCGGCGACGTGGTTTTGTGCGAGGGGACCGAGGTGCGCGCGTTTTGCATCAAAGACCCCGAGCAGCCAGGGCGCATCAAAGCCATTCCCGTGCCTGATTTCATTCGCGAGGCTTGCGCTTAAACGAGAGCCTTGCCTGTGCTCCCATGAATCGTTTATTGCCGCAGGCCGGCGTCATTCACAAGTTGTCTGAGCTGTGTCACCTGGCCTTGAACGTGCAGATGAAATGCATCGCCTGCTAGGGAGAACTCAAATAAGCCCTTGTCATTGCGTATCTTTGCGAACTCCGCACTGAGATGTGCTCGTTTAAAAGCCTCGACGTAGAAGTCATAGGCCCACTCGGGGACCTCTCGTCCCATGTAATAGCCGCGAAAAGACGCCCAAGTCACGTTAACACCCATTTCTTTGGCTGTCGGAATGTCCTTAAAGGCGCCGGGTAACCGTTGCGGCGCCAGCACTGCTAACACCCTGAACTTTTCGCTACCCATGTGTGCACGCAGCTCTGATACATCCCCGGTATAAATTGCAATGTTGTCATTTGCCAGGTTGTTCAATGCCTCCCCGCCGCCGTCAAAAGCCACGTAGCGCATGCTTTTCGGATTGCGACCTGCCGCCTTAAACAGCAGCGCTGCTTTGACCCAGTCTTGACTACCGATGGAGCCGCCCCCACCAATCAATACGCGAGTAGAGGGACTTTTGAGTTGCATCATCAAATCGTCAAATGTTTTCATAGTCGATTGCGCTGCAACCACTACTGCGCCGTAATCGGCGCCTGCCGATGCCACGAAGCGCACATCATCGGACTCAACGTCGCCGTACTTGCCTACTGCAATGTTCAGCAACGACCCAGAAGAGAAGGCAACGAGCGCGTTCGGGTCAGAGATGCGTTGACTGGTGAAAACTTTGAATGCCGTTGCACCAATTCCACCTGGCATAAAGCGAACCTGCATGGGCGTTTTGAGCTGCGACTCAAACCATGCAGCGGCAATCCGGCAAGTTAGATCAAAACCGCCGCCTGGCTTTGCGGGCGCCACGCATTCGGGTTTGGTGGGGGTCATCGCTGTAGCCGCAGAACAGAGGAGCGCGAAAGCGAGCGCTAAAAGCCTGTCACGTTGAAACATCATAGTGCGCCTCTTCGATCACTCGATTTAATTCAAACACCGCGCGCAACCCGCCACCAGACGTCGGGTGCTCGAATTTGATGCGGCTACCCAGTTGGATCAGAATCGCCGCCACGATCGATAAGCCCAACCCACTGCCCCAGTAACTCGCTTGATCAGCTTGATAGTAACGTTCCCCCAAATGTGCCAATACTTCATCGCTGATCTGTTCGCCATTATTCTCAACAGCGACCAACACCGTCTCACCTGCTTGTGTGAGCGAAAGTGTCGCCTCCCCACCCGCCGAGCCGTGTCGAATTGCGTTATCCAATAGGTTTTCAAAGACTTGTCGAATCAAGCCCTCGTCACCCCAAACTCGCGTACTGACATCCAAGTCGGCACCGCAAGTCAACCCCAAGTCGATTTGACGTTGCTGTGCAAGAGCTTGCAGAGTGACCACGACGTCTTGCGCCAATGGCAAGACGGCAATGGCGACCGGTGATAGTGTCTGACCGCTTTCAAGCCGCGCCATTTGTAGCATTTGTGCAGCATGTTGCGAGGCCTGATCGACCTGTGATTCGAACCGTGCGAGAAAGGCCATCGCGTCCAGGTCTGAGCCTTGTGATTTCGCCCAAGCAATTTGTGTTTTTAAAACGGCCAATGGGGTTCGTATTTGATGCGATGCGTTGTCTAAGAATCGGCGGCGCTGCCCTTGTTCTTGAGCTCCCCTATCCAAGTGAAAATTAAGCGACTCGATCAGCGGTCGTGCTTCCAGCGGCAGGGCTTCGTTAATAGGCAGTGGTGTGAGATCATGGCTGTCGCGG
>JBMTSM010000085.1:0-7342 GCA_049448275.1 Burkholderiaceae bacterium | reverse complement strand
TCAACAAAGCGGTCATGAGCAAATGGGGCATCACCCTGGGCGAGGTCACGCTGTTCTTCCAGCGCCGAACCTAACCCAAAACTGCACGAACTCAGGACTTTGCAGCAACCACGGTTACTTCGAAGCGCAGCTCGGGGCGAGCCAGCGCCGCTTCCACCGTGGTGCGCGCGGGCGCGCAGCCCTCGGGCAGCCAGGCGTCCCACACCGCGTTCATCTCGGCAAACTCAGCCATATCGCTGATATGAATCAGCGCACTCAGCACGTGCGACTTGCTGCTGCCCACTTCTGCCAACAGTGCGTCGACGCGGCTCAGCGCCTCTTGCGTTTGTTCTGCCATGGTTACGGCGTCTGAGCCCCCCGATGTTTGGCCACACAAGTAAATCGTCTCGCCGTGAATAACGGTTTTACTCATCCGTGTTTGGGTGTGCAGTCGTGTAATTGCAGTCATTTAATCAGCTATCAAAGTTAAGAGTCGAGGTTAATCGTTGTCGCCCGCTGTGCTGCCTGCGCCGGCACGCGATGCGTCGCTGGCAGGAACCAAAGTGCGGTGTGCCATCAACTCGAGGGCGGACCATTCGCTCGGCGCAATGGGCTGAGCCAGTGCGCTTTTTCGCCAAACGCCGTAACCCATCGACGCGACCTCTGCTGGCGTTGCGCGGCGTAGCACCAATTGCGCTACCAGGTCTTCATCGGAGACGCTATCGTCGGTTCGCGCCAGTGGCAAGTGACCCTTGATCGTACCGTTGGGGGAGAACAGCAGCTGCTCGTTCGCACCGCTCATCGCCAAAGATACACCAGATAAAAAAGCCGCCCGCGCCACGAATGGTACGAGTAGCAAAGGGTTACGGACCTGCTGTAACGTCAGCGGCCATTGCTCGTCCAGCGAGGCGTGGTCAAGCACAGTTGCACCCGCAATTAACGGGCATAACGCCCCAGCGGCGGCAGCCCAAGTGCCATCCCGTAACTGAGGGCACAGCTCATTGAAGCTCATGCCCTCATTGGACCGAAGCAGCGCGTTCAAGGCGCTGACGCCCGGTTGCTGGTGAGCATGCAACCAGCGCACAGCCTTACCGGCCTCTTCGGCAAGACCCCAGCTCAGACCGGCACCGCGTGCTGCGCGTTTACTCAGGGCCTCAATTTCTGCCAGCGAATACCGAGGAACGGTTGCGCCCGTCGCATCAGTGGCATCATTTAATTGTGTCGCGCTGCTCGCTGTTACGCGTTTGCAAATGTCAGCGGGTAATGGGGCGTCTTGGTACAGGCTGATACGCACCCAGCGGTCACTGCGGGGGTCAAATTTAGTGGCGCCAAAAAATGCCAACTTACAGCGCAACAAGTCAATGGGCAGCATGTCGGCGCCCACCAAGTTGTCTTGAATTTCAGCATAGGGGTAGCACGCACTGATTTGCGCTCGTCGCACCGCTAGTCGGTGTTCAGGGTGCGCCAGCAAAAATTCGGCGACGTGTGCGTAACCACCCCGTTGCAAATCGGCTTGCAACGCTTTGATGTGTTTGGCGCTGCACAGCGGTAACTCCAATTCAGCCCCGCTCTCGGTGAAGCGTTCACCTAAACGGGGCTCTAACTTTTCTTCTGACACATACCAAAAGCGGGCCTCAGAGGCCTCTGAGTCATAGGTGATGTCGTTTACCCACGGGTAATGCTCATTCAAAATGCCAACCAACTCGCTCAGCGGCATCTGGCCGTTGATACTGAAGCTGGCACCCTCATCCACACCCATTTGCTCGGCTAAGTCGTCCACCAATGCACCAAAGGGCTCGATCAGCAGGGCGGCTAATTGCTCTTGGCCCTCAAAGCCTAAATGCACTTCACCCCAGTTGAACAGGGCGTTCCACGGACGGGGTTGTTTAAAGTCAAAGTCAGACACGTGGGCAGTCAGAGCGGCCATATCTTGGCGCAAAGCAGCCAGTCGCTTCACTTGAAGTGGGTGCTCACTGAACCATTCAGTTGCATTCTGGGTTGCCGATGCCAGCGCGTCGCTGAAGGCCACAATATCTGTGGCGCTTGCGGTATCGACCGCACGAACCCGCGCCAGCGCTGTCTCACGACAGACGATCCATTGGTGCAACAAAGCCGGGTGGTTCAATAAGAACGGCGCCATGCCTAACCCCGTCGAATTGCCTACACCGATGCGACGAGCGTTCTCGGGCGTCAAGCTAACCGCGTGTTCGCCGCCACGTTGTTTGGCCATGTGGGACACGCAATCCAACGTGAACTGGCGGATTAACCAAACAGTGAGCATCTCCGCTCGAAAGGGGGCAGCGAACTCCTCGCGCCAAGCCGTGTGGCTGCGGTCAGCTGCACCAAATTTGCCTGATCCATAAACCGCCGTGGTGCGCATCAGGTAACCCACCTGCGCCACGGCATCCATATCTGGTTGCTGGCCCTTGGCCAGCGATTCAATGACGCTATCCCACAACCGGACAGAGCGATTGGCGCGCGCCAACGTTAACTCGCGGTCGCTAACCCGTCCCATCTCTTGTTTGGGCACGTTTTCGCCCAAACGCTCAATATCTTGTTCAGCCGGAATGCCGTCAAACAGCGTGAACGTGGCATCCCATGCCGTTGCAATCACGCGGTCTGAGCGCATGTCGTCAGGTAAATCGTGTGAAAACGCCACAAGGCTGTATGCCCGTAGCGGGGTGTGCACGGTGTAAACCGCATGACCCACACCGCGACTGTCGAGCGCAAACTCGCGGCGTTCAAACCGCCATTGCTCGGTTTCGATACGTCGCAGGAGTGCGCGCAAAAAACTAAGTCGGGTGCGGTGGGATGCCCCCATTCGCGCCAAACGCATCACCTGTGCCGGGGGCCGCAATGGCATGGCCGCAGGGAAGAGGTTTGAGTTCATGGGGTGCATCCGTCCTGACATTTACGTTACGCCTGCTCGGCACCCTTCAAGCGGGCGATGCGCCAGGCATCCCACAATGAGGGCAATAAGATCAGCGAAACAGGTACCGCAGTAATCACAATAAAGCTCTGCAATTTGCCCACACCGTTGGAGCCCAAAGACACCAAGATGATGGCGGTTACACCCATCGCAACGGCCCAGAAGGCGCGAACCGATGTAGCGGGTTCTTCGTCGTTCGACATGGTCTTGGCGATCACGTAAGTCATCGAGTCACCCGTGGTGGCGACGAAGATGAACGTCAAGATCATGAACAGAATAGAGACCAAGAAGCCCATTGGCAAGTTTTGCGTAATAGCCAACAAAGCTGCGGGCAAATTAAAGCCCTCGAAGGCTGCCGATACCGAGCCTGCTTGCGCCAATTCCATTGCAATGCCTGTGCCGCCCACAATCGTGAACCAGAAGTTGGTCACCAACGGTGCCACCACTGACAGCAACAGGATGATGGCGCGGATAGAGCGACCACGGCTGATGCGTGCAACGAACACGGCCATCAATGGGCCGTAACCCAAGAACCATCCCCAGAAGAACACGGTCCACCAGCCCAACCAGCCGGGCTCACCAAACACCGCTGCATCGCCGCGGTACATCGCCATTGGGAAGAAGTTTGTGAAGTAAACACCCAAGCCTTTGAAGAAACCTTCGAAGATGAACGCGGTCGGGCCAGCAATCAACATGTAAGCCATCAAGATACCGGCCAGCCAAATGTTGGCGGTACTCATGGCCTGAATGCCCTTGGTAATGCCGCTCACCGCTGACAGGGTGTAGATGGCTACCAGCACCAAAATCACAATCGCTTGCGTGGCGAATGCGTTGGGGATACCGAACAACGCGTTCAAGCCAAACGAGATTTGCAAGCCTAAAAATCCAATTGGACCGACCGTACCTGCGACCACTGCAATCACGCAAGCCGCGTCGGCAACGGTACCGATCACGCCATTGATGGCCTTGTCACCAAACACGGGGTACAGCAATGTACGGGGTGCCAACGGCAAGCCCTTTTCGTAGTGGTAGTACATCAGCATGATGGCGCCCAAGGAGCCCAAGATGGCCCAAGCCAAGAAGCCCCAATGCATATAAGACTGCGCCAACGCAGGCCAAGCGGCTGCGGCCGACTTGCCTTCTGCGCCAAACAGCGGCGGCGATGAGATGAAGTGCGCCATAGGCTCGCCAGCGGCCCAGAACACGCCGCCACCGGCCAACAACGTACACATCACCATGGAGCCCCACTGGAAGGTGGTGAACTCGGGTTTTGCCAGGTTACCCAGGCGCGCTTTGGCGCCAGGCATCACACAAATCAACAAGCTGATCAAGAAAGTACCCAGCAGCAGTAACTGCCAGTACAAGCCGAAATAGCGTGCGGAAAACGCAAAGCCGGCATCCACAGCGCCAGACAACCCTTTCAGGTCCACCAGCGCCCAGAGGCAAAACAATGCGATGAAGCCGCCCGACAGAGCGAAGAGCGGCTTGTTGGTTGGCTGCCCGCCGGCGGCCATTTGGGGTGAGGTTGACACGGTATGTCTCCTTAAGACGTTTTTTAGTGCGTTGCGGTTGTGCCAATCGCTTGGCGTTCTATCTCGTCCCCTTGCGAAGCAACAGGACTGAAATTCTGGTCAAAAAAGCGCAGCCAGTTTTCGCCCAAAATGGCGTCCACATCGCGCTCGGTAAAGCCAATGGCGTGCAGGCCTGCAGCCACTTTGTCAAAGTCACGGTTGTCTTCGAACCATGAAGGCATGGGCGGGAAGCCGGGGTTGCTGGCAGATCCCTCGCCGTAGTCGGTCTCTTTGGTGTAGCGCCCTTTTCGCATCCACTCCACCACGCTATCGGGTTGCCCTTGGCACAAATCGGTGCCCATACCCAAGTGCTCGACACCAACCAACTCAGCCATGCGAGCTACCATGCCGCAGAAGCTGTCGAGCGTGCAGGCTGACTTGTCTTTCAAGTGGTGGGGGTAAAGCGAGAAGCCAAACATCCCGCCCCGCGCGGCCAAGGCCTTGATCACGGTGTCGCTCTTGTTGCGAAGCGCGGGGGCCCAAGCGCTGGGATTGGCGTGTGAAATCACGATGGGACGTGCCGACAAATCAATCGCCTCAAGCGTGGAGCGCTCGGCTGAATGGCTCATGTCGATGACCAAGCCCACGCGGTTCATCTCTTTGATTACCTGCTTACCCATGCGAGTGATGCCGCTGTCTTGGCTCTCGTAACAACCAGTCGCCAATAAAGACTGGTTGTTGTATGTCAATTGCATGAAGCGTGCGCCCAAGGTGTGCACGATTTCCACCAGACCAATGTCATCCTCGATGGGGGAGGGGTTTTGGAAGCCAAAGAAAATGGCGGTGCGACCAGTCTCTCTCGCGCGGCGCACGTCGTCACCGGTGCGACCCATCATGATGCGATCGGGATACATTTCAAACCAGCGATTCCACTGCTCGATGTTCAGGATCGTTTCACGCAGGTTCTCGTGATACGCAATCGTTACGTGTACGGCATCGACACCGCCCACTTTCATTTGTTGAAAGATCTCTGGCGACCAGTTGTTGTACTGGAGGCCATCAATTCGAAACGCTCGTTTTGTCATTACCTTCAAACTCCCTTGCCTTAAACCGGCTCGTTGGCTTTGATGTAAGCGGTTTTAACCACGGTATAAAAATCTTTGGCGAATTGCCCCTGCTCGCGCGGGCCGTATGAACTCTCGCCTCGACCCCCAAATGGCACGTGGTAATCGGTGCCAGCGGTCGGCAGGTTCACCATCACGCAACCTGTGCGTGCATTGCGGCGGAAGTGCGTGGCGCGTGCCAAGTCGCGCGTCATGATCCCTGCGGTTAAACCAAAGCGCGTGTCATTCACGGTCGCTAGCGCCTCGGCATAGCTGTCTACCTTGATGACGCACGCCATTGGTGCAAACAACTCTTCTTGGTTTACTTCCCATTCGTTGCGTGTACCCACAAAAACAGTCGGGGCCATGTAGTAGCCCTCAGTGGGCATCGTCAGGACTTCGCCGCCGCAGGCCAGCTCACCACCATTGGCCTTGGCCATCGCGACGCTGGCAACGTTTTGTGCCAACTGCTCGGCGCTGACGACTGGGCCCATCTGAGTGGTGCGGTCGAGGGCATTGCCAACCTTCAAGGCCTTCGCACCCGCGACCAATCGCGACACGAACTCGTCATGCACGGCCGTGTGGACCACCAAGCGTGACGACGCGGTGCATTTTTGTCCGGTGCCACCAAACGCACCGTTCAAAGCGCAGGCTACGGCGCTGTCCATGTCGGCGTCATCCATCACCACCAGGGCGTTCTTTGACCCCATCTCCAACTGCACGCGTGTAAAGTTGCCAGCGGCGGCCACGGCAATACCACGTCCTACTGGCACAGAGCCGGTGAAGCTGATGGCATCAATGTGGGGGCTTTCAATCAGTTGCTGGCCCACGCTGCGGCCTGAGCCCATCACCAAGTTAAACGTACCGGCGGGTAAGCCGTGGCGTGAAATGATGTCGGTCAGGGCTACCGCTGATGCCGGCACCAGGTTGGCGGGCTTCCAAATAACGGCATTACCAAACGCCAAAGCGGGTGCAATCTTCCAAGCGGCTGTAGCGGTGGGGAAGTTCCAGGGCGACACAATCGCCACCACACCCACCGCTTCGCGGCGCACATCCACCTCGACGCCATCGCGCACCGAGTCGGCGTTATCGCCAATTTGGCGCAACACCTCTGCGGCGTAATACGTGAAGAACTGACCCGCGCGATACACCTCGCCACGACCCTCGGCAAACGGCTTGCCTTCCTCGCGTGACAACAACTCGCCCAACTCATCAGCGCGCGCCATCATCTCTTGGCCAATGCCCATCAAGGCGGTTTGACGCTTTTCAAGCGAAGTGCGCTCCCACAGGGGTTGTGCTTGGCGTGCAGCCTCCAGGGCATCGTTCAGTTGCGCGGCGCTGGCCTGTGCAAAGTGGCCAATCACATCGCTTAAGTCTGAAGGGTTGATGTTGGCGACGGTGCTTTCACCGTCAAGCCACTCACCGGCGATGTAGTTACGAGTCTCAAGCTTCATTAGGGGTCAATCTGTTTAATCGGTGCCGCGATGTTGACGGCTCCTTTAATTTCAGTCAAACTAATTTATATGTAATAAATTTAAGAAAAATTGAAGTTATAAGATGGTTAAGGTCGAACACTTAAGGGTTTTCGTGGCCGTGGCAGAAGCGGGGGAGTTGCAGCAAGCCGCCGCCCACCTCGGGCGCACCCCTGCCGCGTTATCCATGACGCTCAAACAACTGGAAGACGAGCTGGGCGGCAGCCTCTTCGAGAACGAGCGCAAAGGCCGCCTCACACCGCTGGGCCAATTCGCGCTGGAGCAATCCCGCCCCGTGGTGAGTCTGTGTGCCAACGCCGTCAGCGAAATGAAGCATTTCGCCATGGG
>JBMTSM010000084.1:0-7354 GCA_049448275.1 Burkholderiaceae bacterium | reverse complement strand
CGGGCGGTAAGACGCTGGCGATTGGCGCCATGATGCGTTCAACCGGGCGCTTGTACGCGTTTGATACCTCGGCGCACCGCTTGGATGGTCTGAAGCCGCGACTCGCGCGCAGTGGTCTGAGTAACGTGCAAACCGCCGCCATCACCAACGAGCGCGATGATCGGGTCAGGCGCTTGGCGAACAAGATGGATCGTGTGCTCGTTGATGCCCCGTGCTCGGGCACCGGCACGATTCGGCGGAATCCCGATCTCAAGTGGCGTCTCAAGGAGTCTGAGCTCGCGGACCTCACCGCGTTGCAAACCCGTATCCTGGCCAGCGCCGCGCAAATGGTCAAGCCCGGTGGGCGGCTGGTCTATGCGACCTGTAGCTTGTTGAGCCTAGAGAACGAGGCGATCGCGGATGCATTTACCGCGGCGAATGCAGACTTCGAGGTGTTGCCTGTCGCGCCGTTGCTACAAAAAGCACTTCACGATGGGGCTGAAGCCGCTGAATCGTCGACTTCGGGCCTTCAGGGACTGTGTGCAGGGGAGTGCCTGCGTTTGTGGCCCCATCTGCATCAAACCGACGGCTTTTTCGCCGCTGTGTGGCAACGAAAGGCTTAAAACGCCTCATCTTGGAGATATTTAAATTGGTTATTTTGATGATAGTTAAATGCAGATAATCAATTTAAGATGAAAATTAGCAGCCGAATGGGTTTTTAGCATGTTTGCGCGGCCGAGGGTCCTCTGCATTAGGCAAAATGCCCCGCAAGCTTTAAAATCTTTGGATTGACTTAAAACTAAAGGAATCCCTATGTTGGATATCGTTGTGGACTGGTTGGCAAATGGTTTGATCGATGCCTCCGGCTGGCAGTTGGTGGTTTACACGTTGGTTGTAACCCACCTTACGATCGCTGGCGTCACGATCTACCTGCACCGCCACCAGGCGCACCGCGCCATGGATCTACACGCGATTCCATCGCACTTCTTCCGTTTCTGGCTGTGGTTGACCACCGGGATGGTGACTCGCGAGTGGGTATCTATCCACCGCAAGCACCACGCGAAGTGCGAAACCCACGATGATCCCCACAGTCCAATGACGCGGGGTATCGGTACCGTGTTCTTCCGCGGCTCCGAGCTGTATCGTGCCGAGGCTAAAGTCGCTGCAACGCTGGAAAAGTTCAGTCACGGCACGCCCAATGATTGGATCGAACGCAACCTCTACACGCGCTTTAGTGCGTCTGGCGTCGCGCTGATGTTGATCGTCAACGTTGCGTTGTTTGGTGTACTCGGGCTGACCATTTGGGCGGTTCAAATGGCGTGGATCCCCATTATGGCTGCCGGTATCATTAATGGCATCGGCCACTACTGGGGATACCGTAATTTTGAAGCGGCGGATGCCAGTACCAACATTTCTCCCTGGGGTCTTTTGATCGGTGGCGAAGAGTTGCACAACAACCACCACACCTACCCCACATCTGCGAAGTTCTCGGTCAAGCCCTACGAGTTTGATCTCGGTTGGCTCTACATTCGATTGTTCGAAATGGTCGGTTGGGCCAAGGTCCGCAAGGTACCGCCCCAGTTGGTGTTGGGCGACGCCAAAGCGGTTGCCGACGAGTCCACGTTAGAGGCCGTCATTGCGAACCGATACGAAGTGATGGCTAATTTCGCCAAGGCATTGCGGGCTGCGGCCACAGTCGAGATGAATGCCGCCAAAGCCAAAGGCCATGACTTGGTTAACCTTGCAGCCGCCAAGCGTTGGTTGCATCGGGATGCTGAGAAGGTGCCCGCCGATATCCAGCCTAAATTGGAAGAGGCCCGTGCAGCCCACCCTGTCTTGGATACGATGACCTCAATGCGTGAAGAGTTACGTCAGGTCTGGAGTAGCACTACGCAGACCCGTGAGCAGCTCACCGCTGATTTGCAGGCTTGGTGCACCAAGGCCGAGGCGAGCGGGATCGCGGCTCTGCACGAGTTTGCGACGAAGTTGCGCCGTGCCAAAGCCTAACTTTAGGTGACCCCCGGGGCACTTGCTTGAACAAGGGTGCCAAAACAAAAACCACCAGTGCCCTGCATTCGGTGGTTTTTTGTGACTGCTGGCGGCATGAGTCGCGAAAAAAAACCGCTGCAGGCCTAAGCCCCAGCGGTTTTTCAGGAATCTGTTGAATTACTTCAACTTGATCTCTTTGTAGGCGACGTGCTTGCGAGCCTTCGGATCAAACTTCATGATCTCCATTTTCTCGGGCGTTGTCTTTTTGTTCTTCGTCGTGGTGTAGAAGTGGCCTGTTCCAGCAGTGGATTCCAGTTTGATCTTCTCGCGGGTACCTTTGGTTGCCATGATTCGTCTCCTAATTAAGCTTGACCGCGGGCACGCAAGTCGGCCAGCACGGAGTCGATACCGTTTTTATCGATCAGGCGCAAAGCGGCGCTTGAAACGCGCAAACGAACCCAACGGTTCTCGCTCTCAACCCAAAAACGACGGTATTGCAGGTTAGGCAAAAAACGACGCTTGGTCTTGTTGTTGGCGTGGGAAACGTTGTTCCCCGACATGGGCTTCTTGCCCGTTACTTCACATACGCGTGCCATTTGGACACTCCATAAAACGTTAACAGCTTGCGCCGCACCTCGCTGAGCCAGCTGGAAGACGGGTTTGCAAGCGTTTAACCCTTGCAATGCTTTCTCTCAGTCTGCGTTGATGTCAGCGGTAAAAATTTTCACTAGAGCCGAGAGGCGCACGGGGCGTGCTAACCGAACTTTTCCAGCAAAGCCTGAGATTATAGCGTGGTTCCGGCGCAAATGTGGTAATTACACCGCTTCTTGTTCCAAAAACCGCTGCGCATCCAAGGCCGCCATGCACCCCGTACCCGCGCTGGTAATTGCTTGCCGGTAAATGTGGTCTTGGACATCACCCGCGGCGAAGACGCCCGGCACACTGGTCATCGTGGCCATGCCGGCGGTGCCAGAACGGGTGACAATGTAGCCGTTTTCCATCTCCAGCTGGCCCTTGAAAATGTCTGTGTTTGGCTGGTGACCGATGGCAATGAAGCAACCGGCCAGGGGTAACTCAAAGGTGCTGCCGTCCGTGGTGCGGCGCAGACGGATGCCGTTGACGCCCTTGGCGTCGCCCAACACCTCGTCGAGCGTGCAATTGGTTTGCAGCTCAATCTTGCCTGCGGCCACCTTATCCATCAGTTTGTCGATCATGATGGCTTCCGCCTTGAAGGTGTCCCGACGGTGCACCAAATGGACTTTCGATGCGATATTCGACAGATAAAGCGCCTCTTCCACGGCCGTATTGCCACCACCCACCACGGCGCAAACCTGTTCGCGATAAAAGAAGCCATCACAGGTTGCGCAGCCGCTTACGCCACGCCCCATAAAGGCCTGCTCTGAGGGCAGGCCCAGGTATTTTGCCGACGCACCAGTCGCCAAGATCAGCGCATCGCAGGTGTAGCTGCCGCTGTCGCCGGTCAGGGTAAACGGACGCTTGCTGAAATCCACGGTATTGATGTGGTCGAAAATGATTTCTGTATTGAAGCGTTTGGCGTGCGCCTCGAATCGCTGCATCAAATCTGGACCCATGACGCCATCAACATCCGCTGGCCAGTTGTCGACCTCTGTTGTGGTCATCAACTGGCCCCCTTGAGCGATGCCCGTGATGACGACCGGGTTGAGGTTGGCACGTGCCGCATAAATCGCAGCACTGTATCCCGCGGGCCCAGAGCCCAAAATCAAAACCTTGCAATGGCGCATGAAAATATCCTAACGTAGTAAGTGGGAGCGCTTGTCTACCAGTGCCTTCGGCAAGCAGACCGCCCTCGACCGGAATTGTAGACAGTTGAGTGGGGCTGCGTTGTTTCTGGGGTTTCCAAAACTGGGCGCGGCGCATGGGGTAAGCTTGCGCTTTGCGGGGCATTTTCCGTCACAATTAAATCAATGACTTATTCGATCAATACGCTTAAAAACAGCGAGAAAAGCGAGCCCTCTAGTTCGGCGTCGTTTCGGTTTACCCAAGAGGTATCGCTGCTGCTAACAGCCTTGTTATTGGGCTTTTGGACGATCGCATTACTCACGCACCATGTCACCGATGGTGCCTGGTCGACTTCAGGTGTGGATGCCACTGTGGCGAACTGGATGGGGCGAGTGGGCGCCTGGGTGGCTGACATCACGTACTTTTTGATGGGTTTCTCTGCATGGTGGTTGGTGCTCGGTGCATTTAATTTGTGGCGTATTGGCCTGCTGCGCTGGATGCGTCCCGAGCTGGCTGCACCCGTGGTCAAGTCCGGACGTGGCAAATCGGCTGTGGCGGCGGCGCCCGAATCCGTGGGTGTCGCCTTGAGTCGACAACTGCGGGGCGTGGGCCGGGTTCTGGCCTGGTTTGGTCTGCTGGCTTCCAGCGCGACGCTCGAATGGACACGCTTGCACTCACTGGATGTGTATCTGCCTGGGCAGGCTGGAGGCGTGTTGGGCGAGACGATTGGGTATTTCGCACAAACCTGGGTGGGATTTACGGGCTCGGCGCTGCTGGCGTTGGTTCTGAGTGGCGCGCTCATTTCAGTCGTATTCAAATTTTCTTGGGGTGCACTGTGTGAGCGACTGGGGGCGGTACCGATCGAGTGGATCCGCAGTCACCGTGAGCGCCGCGAGCAGCGGGAAGACGAACGAATTGGCCTGGAAGCATCCCGTGAGCGCGAGGAGTTGGTTTTTGGCGATCTGGCCATCACGGATGACGCCGAACCGAAGCTTGATCCTTTACCCGTCGTGATTGAGCCGATCGCCCAGCCCGTGGCGACCAGTGATCGGGTTTTGAAAGAAGCGCAGAAACCTCTCTTTGACGAGATGCCTGACTCCAAACTGCCACAGGTGAGCTTGCTTGATCAGGCGGTAGCCCAGGTGGAGAATGTGTCAACCGATGCGTTGGAGATGACCAGCCGGCTCATCGAGAAGAAATTGCGTGACTTTGGAGTCGAGGTTCGCGTGGTTGCCGCGGCGCCCGGGCCGGTGATCACGCGCTATGAAATAGAGCCTGCAACAGGGGTGAAGGGTTCACAAGTCGTCAATCTTGCGCGAGATTTGGCCCGATCACTGAGCTTGGTCTCGATCCGGGTGATTGAAACCATCCCTGGTAAAAACTACATGGCGCTTGAATTACCGAACGCCAAGCGCCAGACCATCAAATTGAGTGAGGTATTGGGCTCAAGCGTTTATAACGATGCGAAATCATTGCTCACGATGGGATTGGGCAAGGACATTGTGGGCAATCCGGTCGTTGCTGATTTGGCCAAAATGCCGCACTGTTTGGTGGCTGGTACCACAGGTTCGGGTAAGTCAGTGGGCATCAATGCAATGATTTTGAGCTTGCTTTACAAAGCAGACCCGCAGGACGTTCGCCTACTCCTGATCGATCCCAAAATGCTCGAAATGAGTGTCTATGAGGGCATTCCGCATTTGCTCGCACCAGTGGTGACTGACATGCGGCAAGCCGCGCATGGTCTCAACTGGTGCGTGGCCGAAATGGAAAAGCGATACAAGCTCATGAGCAAGATGGGCGTTCGTAACTTGGCTGGTTTTAATGCCAAATTACAAGAGGCAAAAGCGCGCGGGGAGTACGTCGGCAACCCGTTTTCGATGACGCCCGAGCAGCCAGAGCCACTCGAGGTATTGCCGCACATCGTGGTGGTGATCGATGAGTTGGCGGACCTCATGATGGTGGTGGGTAAGAAGATCGAGGAGCTGATCGCCCGGTTGGCGCAAAAGGCCCGCGCAGCCGGCATTCACTTGATCTTGGCGACACAGCGTCCCAGTGTGGATGTCATTACAGGCTTGATCAAAGCGAATATCCCCACGCGTTTGTCGTTCCAAGTGAGTAGCAAAATCGACTCACGCACCATCCTCGATCAAATGGGTGCGGAAACGCTGTTGGGCATGGGCGACATGCTCTATTTACCCAGCGGCACAGGTTTCCCGCAGCGTGTCCATGGCGCCTTCGTGAGTGACGAGGAAGTGCATCGTGTGGTGGCATTTTTGAAGACCCAGGGTGAACCCAATTACATCGACGGCGTGCTCGAGGGTGGTACCGTGGATGGCGAGGGCGGCGGCGCTGCTGATGGCGGCAGCGGGGAGAAAGATCCGATGTACGACCAAGCCGTTGAGATTGTTCTCAAAAACCGAAAGGCCAGTATTTCATTGGTACAGCGCCACCTCAAGATTGGTTACAACCGGGCGGCACGGATGTTGGAAGAAATGGAAAACGCGGGGGTCGTCAGTGCCATGGGCACCAACGGTCAGCGCGAAATTTTGGTGCCGGCACGTGAAGAATAAACTTTCTATTTGGGCGTCGCTGGGTCGGCGCGTCGCTTTACTTGGGCTCGCAGCGCTGAGTGCGGCGACCCCTGCGTTGGCCGACAACGTCGCAGATTTACAGGCATTGCTACGTGCATCGCCAACTGGACAACTGTCTTTCAAGCAAACCGTTACCGCACCCATCAAGGCGGGGCAAACGCGGGCCAAGCAAACGCAATCGACTGGCCAGTTTTTGTTTGCACGCCCAGGTAAATTTCGATTTGATTATGAGACCCCCTTTCCCCAAAGCATCATTGCAGATGGGCAGTCGCTGTGGTTGTGGGACCCCGACTTAAACCAAGTGACTGTACGTAATCAAGCGCAGGCGCTGGGTAATACGCCGGCAGCCCTCATTGCGGGCAGCGGTGATCTCAACGCCTTGAATGCCGCTTACGTCGTGCGATCTATGCCGTCGGAGGCAGGCTTGAAATGGGTCGAAGCCACACCCAAGCAAGTGGATGGCACGTTGCGTGTGGTCCGGGTGGGTTTTGACGCGCAGCAGTTACGCGCCATGGTCATGGTTGATAACTTTGGCCAAACGTCTGACATGCGCTTTGATGCCCTGCAGTCGCTCGAAAAGGGCGCATTAACGGCGGCCTTTCGATTTGTTCCCCCGTCTGGCGCTGACATCATTCGACCATGATCCAGTCTGTCGCCCAGGCCACGCGGACTGCCAACCATGTGCCCCTGGCGCAGCGGCTGCGTCCTAAAACATTGGGTGATGTGATTGGGCAGGAACATTTGCTCGGTGACGGATTGCCCTTGCGGCTGGCTTTTGAGAGTGGTCAGCCGCACAGCTGCATTTTGTGGGGTCCCCCGGGTGTAGGTAAGACGACGCTGGCAAGTCTCATGGCACAGGCTTCGGACGCCCAATTTATTGCGATCAGCGCGGTCCTTGGCGGTGTCAAAGACATCCGGGATGCCGTCGAAAAAGCGCAGTTGGCTCAAGAGGGGCTGGACCCGCGTTCGACGATTGTGTTCGTCGACGAGGTTCACCGATTCAATAAAAGCCAGCAAGACGCTTTTTTGCCGCA
>JBMTSM010000083.1:0-7419 GCA_049448275.1 Burkholderiaceae bacterium | reverse complement strand
GGCACCTTGGTTGAAGGTGCGGCCATTGTGGATTTGCCCGAGCTCAAGGGCTCGCAATTGCTCAAGGATGCTGGCTTACCGCTGTTTACGCTGGTGGATTTTGAAGGCCATTGATACCGCAGACTTCACTTGCCAATACAAAATCGAGAGAAAATTTCACCCAATAAATCATCGGCGTTGAACTCGCCAGTAATTTCACCCAAAGCAACCTGGGCTAAACGAAGCTCCTCGGCGAGTAAGTCGAGGTGATCGCCGCCTTGGTTCAACCAACCGTCAGCCAACTCCAGATGGGTTTCAACACCAGCCAATGCGGTGAGGTGGCGTTGGCGCGCGATGAACAGTCCTTCAGTAGATTGCTCCCATCCAGCCCATTGCAGCAGCTGCGCACGCAAAGCGTCGAGCCCCTCACCCGTTTTTGCCGATAAAGTCAGAACCGTGTCGCCCTCTGATGCCGCTACCGCTTGGTCGGACGCAGGCGCGTCGTCGGGCACCACATCGGCCTTGTTCCATACGGCAACGACCGGCACCTGCGCTGGTAGACGCGCACGCAAGGCTTGGTCTTTCGCTTGCACATCCGCGTTGTGCATTTGCGTGCAGTCGTAGACGTAAACCACGGCATCGGCGCGCGCTATCTCAGCCCACGCACGGGTAATGCCCATTTGCTCCACCGTATCGTCACTGTCTCGTAAGCCGGCGGTGTCCAGAATATGCACGGGAACTCCGTTGATTTGAATCGTCTGTGTGATCACATCCCGCGTGGTACCGGCAATCGGCGTGACGATCGCCAACTCTGCGCCTGCCAGCGCGTTGAGTAAGGAACTCTTACCCGCATTCGGCTGGCCCGCGATCACTACTTTAATGCCCTCACGCAGCAATACCCCTTGCTGGGTTTGACGCATCACCGTTTGAAGTTGTGCGCGTAGACGGGTCAGCTGCCCGACTGCATCGGCCTTTTGGAGGAAGTCAATCTCTTCCTCTGGAAAATCAAGTGTGGACTCCACCAACATGCGCAAATTAACCAGCTGCGCGCGTAGGTCAGCGATCGTATCGGAGAAAGCGCCGCTCAAACTCCGCGCCGCGCTGCGCACAGCCTGAGAGGTGCTGGCATCGATCAGGTCTGACACCGCTTCCGCCTGGGTCAAATCCATCTTGTCATTTAAGAAGGCACGCTGCGTAAATTCACCCGGCTCAGCCAGCCGCAAATTTGGCAAGCTGTGCTGCGCTAGACACGCGTTAACCAGCATGTTCAGGACCACGGGGCCGCCATGGGCCTGCAACTCCAACACATCCTCACCGGTATAAGAGTGGGGCGCCGGAAAATAGATCGCCAAGCCTTGATCGATTACCTCGCCCGCGTCGCTTTTGAATGGCAGGTATGTGGCCTGCCGCGGGGTCAAGGGACGCCCCAATAGCGTCATTACAAAGGCAGCTAAGTCGCGTCCAGACACCCGAACAATACCGACGGCGCCCCGGCCAGGGGCGGTGGCAATGGAAACAATCGGGTCGTCGTGGTTAGTCAACATGGTGGGCTCATTGTGCCGTCATCGGCACCAAGAAAAAAGGCTGCCGCAAATCAGCGGCAGCCTTGGATCAAGCATTCACAACCATTTACTTGAACTTGGGCAGCTGGAACTTCATTTCAACGCCCATACTCTTGTTGATCTGCCACTGCTGCAGAATCGTCAGTGTGTTGTTGGTGATCCAGTAGAGCACCAAGCCCGCGGGGAAGAAGAAGAACATGACCGAGAAAGCCAAGGGCATGAACCACATCAACTTGGCCTGCAAAGGATCGGGTGGAACCGGGTTCAAAGCGGTTTGAATGAATGTGGTCAGCGTCATGACCACTGGCAAAATGAAATACGGGTCTTTTGTCGACAAGTCGGCAACCCAACCAATCCACGGCGCATTACGCATCTCAACGCTGGACAAAAGTACCCAGTACAAGGCAATAAACACGGGGATCTGAATCATGATGGGCAAACACCCGCCCAATGGGTTGACCTTTTCTTCCTTGTAGATGCGCATCATTTCTTGCTGCATCTGCTGGGGCTTGTCTTTCAAGCGTTCACGCATGTCGGCGATACGCGGACTCAAAGCCTTCATCTTGCCCATGCTCCGATAGGCCTTCGCATTCAACCAATAGAAAGCAGCCTTGATGACGACAACCAACAGCACAATCGCCCAACCCCAGTTGCCAACAACGGAATGGATTTTGTCGAGCAACCAATACAGCGGCTTGGCCAAAATCGTCACCCATCCGTAATCCTTCACCAAATCCAATCCGGTGGTTAAGGATTCCAGCAAAGTTTCTTGTTGAGGACCAACAAACAGGCGGGCATCCACCGCCAGCGTTGTGCCGGGTGCCACAGTCTCTAGGTCAGCGACTGATCCGGCGGAATACAGGTCCCCTTTGAGCTTGCGCGCAAAGTTGTCGCGAACTTGGCCCTCCGGCAACAACCAAGCCGTCGTAAAGTAATGCTGCACCATAGCCACAAAACCCGACTTGGTATTCACCATGAATTCGGCCTTGCCTTTGGCGATGTCTTCAAACTCCACCTTTTCGTACTTGGCCTCATCCGAATAGAAAGCAGGGCCCGTAAAGGTCTGGTAGAACGGTGTTTCAGACTCAGCGCTGGAGTTATCGCGCAACAACTGGACGTACAGCTGTGGCTGTAACGGCGCATCGCTGACATTTTGTAACTCATGGCGGACGTCCAAAACGTATGACCCTCGGCGGGCGGTGTACGTCTTCACCAGCTTAAGGCCACCAATAGCGGGCGACTCAAACGCAATTTGCAAGCTGTCTTGTCCATCGGCCAGCACGGTGGGGCCTGGTACGCGGGTCATGACCGTCGTGTGGTTAGGGAAGTTGCCATTGATCAGGCCACTTTGCACCACGTAGGTGTGTTCGGGCGTTTGTTGGAGCAAGGTCAGGGGCTCGAAATCCTTGCCGTTGTGTCCGCCCAAGCCTTGGGCATACTTCAGAAGCTTCGCCTGCACCAAATTACCGCCTGCACTGTCAAAGACGAGATCAAGTACATCGGTCTTTACGGTGGTCAGCTCTTGGGCCGCAGGTTTCGCCTCTAGGTTCGAACCGTCAGCAGCCGGAGCGGATGCTGTTGCACGCGGCGAAGGCAACCCGCCTTCTTGCGTGGCAGCTTGCGTTGTTTTAGCTGGCTGGTTGAAGAAAAGCGGTGCGTTGCCATTGTGCACCTGCCAGGCATCCCACAACATCACAACAGAGATACCAAAAACGGCCCATAGCAAAGAGCGGCGAATATCGTTCATGAGGACTTCTTTTTAGTTGATCGGGCAATCAGCCCTGTGAATAGTTGTTGACGGGTTGCTTGCAAACGTCCGCTCAGGTCAGGTACCGGATCGTGACCACCCTCACACCAAGGCTGGCAACGCAACAAGCGTCCCACCGTGAGCGCTGAACCGAGCAGGGCGCCCTGTGTTTCGAGGGCCTGCAATGCATAAACCGAGCAGGTGGGCTCAAACCGGCATTGGTTGCCGAGCCACGGACTCAGCAGCAATCGGTAGGCTTTGACGAACGCCTGCAAAACAATACGCGGCAAACGCCAAATCGTTTGCATCATGGCGTACCCCCGACGGCGATGGCAAGTGCGCTTAGTTGCGTCAATTGCGCGCGAACTTCGCGGGCGAGTGGACGAGACCACGCGCTGACATAAGCCTCACGCGAAAATGGGCGCCGCAGGCGAACAACCAGGGCGAGGCCCTGCGCTGACAAGGCCCCTGACTCTCGATTTGCGTCGTTGAATACCGCGTAAATTTGTCTGCGCATGCCGTTTCGAGTCACCGCACGCTTCGCCCACCGTTTTGGCAGGAGCACGCCGAGGGCCGCATGCGCCCCCAATTCAGGGACTTGAGCAGCTGGCACAGCGTGCAATGCAAAGTGGCTGGTTTGAAATACAGGCGGTTTTGCGGTTACCGCTTGAAATTGCGCCCGGTTCTTAAGGCGGGGCAAACAGCGGTCTGTGGCAGACGCTTGACCGACTGCGTCGCCCACACGATTAATTACAGGCCCAAACGCTTACGACCTTTGGCGCGACGCGCTGCAATCACAGCGCGACCCCCGCGGGTCTTCATGCGAACGAGGAAACCATGTGTACGGGCACGACGGGTTTTGGAGGGTTGGTAGGTACGCTTCATGATGAGCTCTCAAAAAAATGGAAACGGTCTAGCGCACACATGAATTGCCTTTCTAGACGACATCGTTGCGCGCGGAACCTAGCATTATCGCAAAAATTCCCGGCCTTTTGCCAATCGGTGATCACGGAGGGCTTAAACAGGCTGAATCTTGCCTCTATTTAGAGCGTTTCACCACACCATGGAGGGGAATGCTTAGCGGATATTTTGCCTAACGACAAGGGGATTTATGGCTATTGTGGCCAAACCTCGACGGCTTAAGATTGTTGTGGATAACTTGCGGGGTGGACTACAATCCAGCCTTCGTTTTTTTAATCTATCCACAGCTGGCGCATTGGCGCTTTCTACAGGTTGTCGAAGTCGAGCCGTCCGTTTTTTAATGTCAAATGCCCCTTTAGTGCCCGCCGTGCCAGCGCCTTTTGGCCCAGATATCTGGGCGCAGTGCGTTGACGCTTTGGCGCAGCACATTCCCGAACAACAGTTCAACACATGGATCCGACCCTTGGTCGCGACCGTCACCACTGACCCGCTCAAGGTCACATTACAGGTTGCGAATCGGTTCAAAATGGACTGGGTTCGCAGTCAATACGCCCAAAAGATCACCCAAACACTCAAGTCATTATGCGGTGAGGACGTTGTATTAGAGTTAGCACTTACTCCTCGTGAAACCGATGTTAAATCAGCGCCTGCAATGCCGCGGGTGGTTCGTGACAGCGTATTTGACGAGGCCATAGACGCGCCATCATTGGCGCCACTGGACAGCGCCGGCACCGATAGCGCGCACAAGAGCCGCCTCAATACTGCGCTGACCTTTGAGAGCCTTGTCGAGGGTAGCGCCAACCGAATGGCACGCGCCGCCGCGATGCATGTGGCCAGTCAACTAGGGCAGTTGTACAACCCCCTATTTATTTACGGCGGCGTTGGTCTGGGTAAAACCCACCTGATGCATGCGATTGGCAACCACTTGGTCGCGGATCAACCAAACGCGAAAGTTCTCTACATCCACGCTGAGCAGTTCGTGTCTGATGTGGTTAAGGCCTATCAGCGCAAGGCTTTTGACGAGTTCAAGGCCCGTTACCACTCGCTCGACTTGCTGCTGATTGACGATGTGCAGTTTTTCGCCAATAAAGACCGGACGCAAGAAGAGTTTTTCAATGCATTCGAGGCCTTATTGGCAAAGCGATCACACATTGTGATGACCAGTGACACCTACCCCAAGGGCTTGTCAGACATCCATGAACGTTTGGTCTCGCGCTTTGACTCGGGGTTAACGGTCGCCATTGAGCCGCCAGAACTCGAAATGCGGGTGGCCATTTTGATCAATAAAGCCGCACAGGAAGGAGCCGTCATGCCCGAGGATGTCGCCTTTTTTGTGGCCAAAAACGTCCGCTCCAACGTGCGTGAGCTCGAAGGTGCCCTTCGGAAAATATTGGCCTATTCCCGCTTTAACCAAAAAGACATTTCGATTGCGCTGGCCAAAGAAGCACTCAGGGATCTGCTGTCTATCCAAAATCGGCAGATTTCGGTCGAGAACATCCAGAAAACAGTGGCCGACTTCTACAAGATCAAGGTCGCCGACATGTACTCCAAGAAGCGCCCCGCGAGCATCGCTCGGCCGCGACAAATCGCCATGTATTTGGCCAAAGAGCTCACCCAAAAAAGCCTACCTGAAATAGGCGAGCTGTTCGGCGGTCGCGATCATACAACCGTGCTCCATGCGGTTCGGAAAATCGGCGGCGAACGCGGTCAGTTGGCTGAGCTCAACCAAGAATTGCACGTTCTAGAACAGACCTTGAAGGGTTAACGCCAAGATGGCAAAAAAACCCCGCCAAATCAAGGCTATGGGCCATTTTTAAGCGAAAATAGCGTGTTAAATATTTAACGAGATCGGGTGTCTTTTTTAGTGACCGACAGCCGACAACTCAAAGGATTTCCAATGATCGTTTTCAAGTCCACACAAGACCAAATTTTGTCCGCGTTGCAGTCCGTGTCTGGCATTGTCGAGCGTCGACAAACCCTGCCAATTTTGGCCAACGTTATGCTGCGTAAAACCGGGGCCTCGGTGCAGTTGACGACCAGCGACTTGGAAATTCAGATCCGTACCCATGCCGAGCTGGGCGGTGACGAGGGTGATTTCGCCACAACCATTGCAGCGCGTAAATTGATCGACATCTTGCGTACGATGCCCGCAGACCAAAACGTGAGTTTGGAGTCAACAGGCGGCAAGTTAATTCTCAAAGGTGGCAAGAGTCGCTTCACGCTACAAAGCCTCCCAGCGGCAGACTTTCCATTGGTGCAAGAGGCCGCCAACTTTGGCCCGACTTTCAGCGTACCGCAACAAACACTCAAGGCCCTGATGAACCGCGTGGCGTTCTCAATGGCCATTCACGACATCCGCTACTACCTCAACGGCATTCTGTTCGTTGCCGAAGGTAACAACCTCAGCTTGGTCGCGACAGACGGCCACCGCTTGGCTTACGCGAACGCCACCCTGGATGTCGCCATCCCAAGCAAGCAAGAGGTGATCCTGCCACGCAAGACAGTGCTCGAGTTGCAACGCCTGCTCAGTGACAAAGACGGCGCCATTGACATGCAGTTCGCGGGTAACCAAGCGAAGTTCTCCTTTGATGGCATGGAGTTTGTGACCAAGTTGGTCGAGGGCAAGTTTCCGGACTACAACCGCGTTATTCCACGCAACCACACCAACGAGTTGGTGCTGGGCCGCCAGACCCTGTTGTCCGCACTTCAACGCACGGCAATCATGACCTCCGACAAATTCAAAGGCGTGCGCTTGAACATCGAGCCCGGCAGCCTGCGCATTGCGGCCAGTAATGCAGAGCAAGAAGAGGCGACCGACGAGATTGAAATCGAATACGCCGGTGACGCGATCGAGATCGGCTTCAATGTGACCTACCTCATGGACGTGTTAACCAACATGAACCAAGATATGGTGCGCCTGAGTTTGTCCGACGGTAACAGCTCCGCACTCATCACACTGCCCGACAGCGAGGACTTCAAGTACGTCGTGATGCCCATGCGCATCTGACAACCGAATACAGCGATGCCCGCCAACGCGGTGGGCACCTCGCCGCGCGGCATCTACCGAGCCCGCGCACAACCTGTGTAGTCCTGAAGAAGAATCCGTATGACAGACCCCATCCAGAACCCCGCTACAGCCAACACCGCGGCCCCCGCAGATGACAGCTATGGCGCTGGCTCTATTCAAATTTTGGAAGGCCTCGAGGCCGT
>JBMTSM010000082.1:0-7593 GCA_049448275.1 Burkholderiaceae bacterium | reverse complement strand
AAGTGGGCACCCAATTCTTGGTGAAAAACACGGTAACGCAATTGCTTGGCAGCCAAGATAAGGTCTGGGCTATCCGCCCATTGAACCGTTACGCGTGCGTGCGTAGGGGGCAGCTGTTTGGCGCGGGCGATGGTGCTGGTGTCAGGTGACATACGCTCTTGTGTGGTTTCGTTCCATCAAGTTTGAACCCAGGCAATGACAAATTTATGACAGAAATATGAAATCTTGTTGACAGACAACACGCCAATCGGCGTCAAAAAAATTTAATCGGAATGTCACGTAAGAGTCATCGGGTAAGACCATCATCGAGTCACTGAACATCATGGAGTGACGCGTGAAAATTACTGTTATTGGCGCTGGCTACGTTGGTTTGGTCACTGGTACGTGCTTGGCTGAGGTCGGTCACGAGGTGGTCGTGCTGGAATCTGACTTGGGCCGGGTGTCGCTGCTTCAGGCCAATGGCGTACCCATCCATGAGCCAGGTCTTGAAGAATTGATTCCGCGTAACGCCAAGCATGGGCGACTGCACTTTTCTTCATCCGCTACGCGTGCCTTTGGCCACGCCGATGTTATTTTTATTGCCGTAGGGACGCCGCCGCTGCCCAACGGCAACGCCGATTTATCGTATGTTATGGCGGCAGCTGAAAGCATCGGGCGCTTGGCCACCACCGATAAACTGGTGGTGATCAAGTCCACTGTGCCTGTAGGGACCTCAAGCAAAGTGGCCAGGGTTCTTCAGGATGCGCAGGCGCAACATCGTAAGGGGGACGAGGTGCGCTTAACGGTGGCTTCCAACCCGGAGTTTTTGCGCGAGGGTAACGCCATTGGGGACTTCTTAAGACCTGATCGGGTTGTGGTGGGCTTGAGCACTTTTGGTCGGGCACATGCCCAACACGATCAAGCGGTTATGGCCGAGATTTACGAGCCCTTGGTGCAAGACCCCAAGCAAATGCACTGGATGGATTGCGCCAGCGCAGAACTAACCAAGTATGCATCCAATGCCATGCTGGCGTGCCGCATCTCGTTTGTGAATCAACTGGCCCAGTTTGCCGACCAAGTCAATGCCGATATTGCTTGCATCACCGAGGCTATGGGTGCAGACCGTCGCATAGGGCCTTCATTCTTGCAAGCGGGTGTGGGTTATGGAGGCAGTTGCTTTCCCAAAGACACAGCCGCATTGCTCTTTAACGCCCAAACCAAGGGTGTGGACCTAACCCTGGTTGAGCAAACGATTGGCGCCAACCTTTCGCAGCGTGATTATTTCCTTAACAAAATCACTACCGTACTTGGTTCGGACCTAACGGGTAAACGCATTGCGCTGTGGGGCTTAGCGTTCAAGCCCAACACCAACGACATGCGATTTGCCCCGTCTCGGGTGATCATTCCAGGCTTGCTTGAACGCGGAGCTGAGGTGCATGCCTTTGACCCAGTTGCGGGTGACGAGGCCCGCCGCCTGTTCGCTAAAGTGCTGCAGTCCGATGCGAATCAAGGCGGGCAGCTTGTTATCAGCGACGATATGTATGAGCCGCTCAGCGGGGCACATGCTTTGGTGATCCTTACTGAGTGGCCGGTTTTTGCGCAAGCCTCACTGGCCGACATTGCTGCACGCCTTGGTGATGCTTTGGTTTTTGATGGGCGCAACCAATTCGATCCCGAAAACGCGGCCCAGTTGGGCGTGGCCTACATTGGGGTAGGGCGGCGTAATGCATTGGGCCTGGCCCGCTTGGTGCCCGAGCGCGAGCGCGTGTCTTCCATTCATGCCTAACGGCTTTTGGCGACTGTTATGGGCGCAATTTTTATCTGGCATTGGAGATAACGGCCTTTTATTGGTTGCCATCGCGGTATTGCAAAGCGGGGGATACCCCGCTTGGTGGCCACCTCTGTTGAAATGGGTTTTCGTCGTTTGGTATGTCATTGGCGCGCCCTATTTCGGTCGGTGGGCCGACCGGTGGATCAAAGGCCGCTTGATGTTGATGGCCAATGTGCTTAAGGCGCTGGCTTGTTGTTTGTT
Source organism: Burkholderiaceae bacterium (assembly GCA_049448275.1). Lineage (GTDB taxonomy): Bacteria > Pseudomonadota > Gammaproteobacteria > Burkholderiales > Burkholderiaceae_C > RS62. The sequence continues at coordinate 5,582 of JBMTSM010000082.1, read as the reverse complement.
GCTCACCGAGCTGCACCCGGTTGCCTCTTTGGGTATGGTTGGCTTCGCCGCGGCGGTTTACGCGCCGGCCAAGTATGGTTGGGTGACCGAGCAGTTTCCCGCGGCCGCGTTGGTTAAAGCCAATGCTTATTTAGAAATAACCGTCATATTGGCAGTTATTTTGGGCTTCGCTTTGGGTGGTGGGTTGGTGGCTTGGGTTGGGTATGGCCCTAACGCTTCGAGCGGCATGGCCACGTCGGCCATTGCCCAACCGCTTTGGGCCGTGATACCCATTTTGTTGTTGTACGCTGTGGCTGCTATTTTGTGCATACGCTTGCCGTCTGCCGGTCCCCGTGGACGTGCCCGGAGGGCAGTCACAGGTTCAGCATGGCCAAGGTTTTGGCGCGATGCACGGGCACTATGGACACATGGCCCCGCTCGATTAACGTTGGCGGTAACCACATGGGTGTGGGGAGCCAGCGCCCTGATTCAGTTTGCCGTGCTTGATTGGGCACGCGTCCACCTCGGTCTATCTTTGAGTCAGGGTGCATGGTTGCAGGCCTGTGCGGTGCTGGGCGCGATCATAGGAGCAGCGCTGATCGTGGGGCGTATCCGTTTGGTCTCAGTTCCTAAACTCTTGGTGCCGTTGGCTACCGTTGGCCCTTTGCTATGGTTTTGCAGTTTGTTGTCGGACCCTCTATTCGCGGCCATCGGCATACTCACGGTGGGCTTATTGTGTGGTGTGGTGGTGGTGCCCATGAATGCATTGCTTCAGTACCGCGGGCATCGCATGATTGGAGCGGGCCAGTCGATCGCGGTTCAAGGTTTTGGTGAAAACCTGGGGGTTTTGGTCGCGCTTTCGGCCTATTCTGGGCTAATGGCCTGGCAAATCGACGTATCGCAGGTCATCGTAGGTGTTGGTGTCGCAACGTTTACGTTCGCTCTGTTGCTAAGCTGGGGGTATCGCGGCTGGGTACATCGAGTTTTTGCGCAATAAGGCTTCGCCAAACCGTCTCAATTTGCGTGGCGATCCCGTCCCAGGTGAGATGACGCACCGCCTGCACACAATGCTCGGACCATTGGGGCCGTGTGTTGGGGTGCCCAATCCATTCCAAAGCGGCAGCCACGAACGCATCTTCATCTCCTGGCTCAGCCAATAAACCGCTGCGTTGGTGAGCGACAAGCTTGGCCGCGGCAGCATAGTTGTATGCCACAACCGGTACTCCGCAGGCGAGGGCCTCAACCGTGACATTGCCGAAGGTTTCGGTGAGGCTTGGGAACAGCATCATATCGGCGCTCGCGTAGTGAGCGGCCAAGGCCTCTCCCGACTGGAACCCCGGCATCACCGCCTCGGGAATGGCCTGTCTGAGCATCGAGGCTTTGGGGCCATCGCCCACAATCACCGGCAACAGGTTGGGTTGCGCCTCGAGCATGGCGCGAATGGTTTTGATTAAGGTGGCTAAATTTTTTTCGGGTGCCAATCGACCCACAAAAATAACCACCGGTCGTTCCGCGTCTGCCCCCCAGGTTTGTCGAAGTTTGAGATCGCGCCGCGCCGGGTTAAAAATTTCTGAGTCAATACCCCGGCCAAGTAAACGCAGGCGTTGGTAGCCATGCTGGGCCAGGGTGTCGAGCTGGTCTGCCGAAGGCGCAAATGTGGCGTCACATAAATTATGAAAACGTATCAGGTAGCCCTTGATCGGACGACGCAGCCAACCAAAGCCGTAGTGTTTGGAATAAGCGTCAAAGTTGGTCCGATAGTCAGACGTAACTGGAATGCGCAGTCTCTTGGCTGCTTTGACCGCAGAATACCCCAGCGGCCCTTCGGTGGCTACGTGCACAATGTCGGGCCTGTGGCGTGACCATTGTTTAACAAGCAGACGTTGTGCGGGTGCTCCGAATCGTAATCCTGGGTAGTTCGGAATCGGAAAGCCCATGGTCAAGACCGCCCCCGCTGGCGATTCGCCATCGGCACGGGATTGCCGCGGACGAATGATTTGCACGGTGTGCCCGTGGCTGCGTAATTGCGAGGCCAGGCGCGCGATCGTAAGGGCCACGCCGTTGACTTCGGGGGGGAAGGTCTCAGTCACCAAGGCAATGCGCAGTGGCTGCGACTGCACGGCGTTGTCCTCAATAACCACCGATTCTTCAAAATGCGAGTCTCTCATGATCGTAGTGTGGTACCTGCACATGACAGTTTGATTTCGATTTTTTGACAATCTGTGCATGTCATGAAAAATTCACACAATCCTTGCACAATCATCACGTCTCAATGCAAGGAACCGCTGTGTTTAATCAACTTCGTGATGAGCTTCGTGCACAAAGGTGGGACGACCACCGGTTTTATCACCAGAGTCGAATCAATCAGTCGCTGCACTTCATCAGTGCGCTAAGTTTTCTCGCATCGTACGCTTTGCTGCCGTCATACCCGGCGCTGGCAGCGTTGCTTGCGTGGGGCGTTGCCATGACGACTCGGCAGTCAGGACACTTTTTTTTCGAGCCCAAGGGCTTCGACCACGCCAATCAGGTTACCCATGAATACAAAGAAGATGTCAAGGTGGGCTATAACCTCAAGCGCAAGGTGGTGTTGATGGGACTTTGGGCGGCATCTCCGTTGGCGCTGTGGGCCGACCCCACTTTAATGGGCGTTTTCACCATACCCGCCAACAGCATGCAGTGGCTTGAAAACCTCGGCTTGGTGTGGTTGGTTTTGGGCGTGGTGGGGGTGTTTTTCCGGGTTTTCCAGCTCTGGGTTAAAGACAGCCTGCGCGTTGGGTTGATTTGGGCCTTTAAGATCGTTACTGACCCGCTTTACGATGCCAAGCTTTATTACCAAGCCCCGTGGTTCTTGTTGCGAGGCCAGCTTATCGATCCAACCATCGGAAGACACTCGGCCACTTAGCGCGTAACAGCTCGCGGCGCAGTAAGCGCCGCATACTCGCGGCGCGGGTATTGGTGGGGCGCTGCTCGGCCGTGGGGCACCAACCGTCTTCCATCATCTGCTCAGCTGCGGCCACCATGCGGTCGCATGCCGTTTTGAACACTGCATCTGGTGTGTTGGCGGGCCAAATGATTCGGCTTGCGCCCGTCCAAGGCACCGCGACACCGTGGCGTTTGAGGTAGTACGAATACAGCCAGTGAAAGCGTGAGGGCACGTCAAAGGTTAAGGTCCACACGGTTGACAATGCGCGCACTCCAACCGGGGCGCCAATACCCTGCAGCGCCCGGTTAAGCGATTCGGCGCGCGCACGCCAGGTTTGATCCAAGGTTTCATAACAGGCGCTTATGTCTGGCTGCTCCAGCGCTCGTAGAAAAGCGAGAATGCCGGCAACCACGTGCGGGTGTGCGTTGAACGTACCGCGCGCGAACACCAAGTTACTGGGGCTGCCTCCGCTGAGGCGCTCCATCCATTTCGGTTCGCCGGCAACCAAGCCCAGCGGATAGCCGCCGCCGAGTGTTTTGCCATAGCAAACCAAATCCGCTTGAACGTCAAAGTACGCTTGTGCACCGCCAGCAGCCAGCCGAAAACCCAGAAATACTTCATCAAAAATTAACGCAATGCCGCGCTCGGAGCATATCTGGCGCAATTGTTTAAGCCATTGGGCGTAGCCGGCCACGTCGGGTGTACCCACCACTTGGCGCTTGAGCAGCAGGGTGGAATCGGTGGGCGGATTTTGATTGGGGTGCAACACCTGTATCGGATTCACCAACACACAGGCAATATCGGTTCGGGTGCGCAGTACCTCCAGTGTCCGCGCGTGCATATCGCGCAAGGTCAAGACCTCACCCGGTGGCATAGGATTGCCTACCCCTGGCTGTACATCATCCCACCAACCGTGGTAAGCCCCAGCGAAGCGCACAATGCGGCGTCGTTTGGTGTGATGGCGGGCGAGCCGGACGGCTTGCATCACCGCCTCGGTCCCAGACATGTGAAACGAAAACTGTTGGTGTCCCGTGATGCCTTGAAGCCGGGTAATGACCTCAAGCAACTCATGTTGGTAGCCCCCTAAGGTGGCGCCCATGGGTGCGGCAATGGCTTGAGCCTGCTCCATGGTGCGTTTGTAAAAATCGGCACCAAATAGGTTTACACCGTAAGACCCCGTTAGGTCGATGTAACGGTTGCCATCGAGATCGCGAAGAGAGAAATCTTCGGCACCCTGCCAAAAGGCTATTGGGGGGAAGCGTTGGGCCATCCAATCGGAGAACATAAAGGGCACGCGAAGCGCCGCGGTTAGCCGCATATCAGGCACCGCACGCTGGGCATCGTGGGTGGCCGCAATGGTCAATGGCGCACTGTCTTGCCAATCTTTACTCAAGCGCTCCAGTGCAGCCCGCCGGTGGGCCACGAGCTCGTTTGAGGCGCCATCACAGGCCAGCGCTTGCTCCTCAGTGAGTTGATAGCTCGCAATCCAGCGCGCAACGCGCTTGCTGAGGCGAACGTGGCCTGCCAGGCTGGGGTGTTTGGCGCGTGAGAGTTGCAAACGCTGAATAAGCATTTTCATATCGTTGTCATATAAGTTGCGCAAACTGTAATGTGGTAATTTGACACTTTGGTGAAATCTTGCGTCTCGACAAACACGTGGTCGGTAAAAACTTGGGGCTGCTTGCGTTTTTACTGAGTAACCGCATTCCCCGTTTGTGGCTGGGCGCAGCATTTGCCACCGTGAGTCAATGGCGCCAGCCGTGGTTCACGGCTTTGGGTATTTGGTTATGGCGGCGTGTGGGGGGGCTTGACCTAAGCGATGCCAAGACCCAGCGGTTTGCCTCACTGCATGAGTGTTTTACCCGTGAGCTCAGGCCTGGAGCCCGGGTGTTTGCGCCGGGGGCGTCGGTCTTTTGCTCCCCGTCAGACGGTGTGGTTGGAGCCCATGGGCCAATCACTGGAGACTGGCTGGAGCAGTTCAAAGACAGCACGTATTCATTGGCCGAGCTGTTACAAAACCAAGAGGCAGCCGCGGCCGTACACGGTGGTTTTTACCTAACACTGCGCTTAACGCCCAACATGTACCATCGCTTCCATGCGCCGACAGCCATTACGGTTGAGCGCTTGCGTTACATCAGCGGCGATGCGTTTAATGTAGCTTGGTCCACATTAAGCCGTTTACCAAGAGTTTTTTGTCGCAACGAGCGTGCGGTGTTGTGTTGCACCACATCCGCACACGAGGCGCCGTGTTATTTGGTTCCAATTGCAGCCGTGCTGGTTGCAAGTATGCGCTTTACATTCACTGACTTGCATTTTCATCCGCGCTACCGTGGTGTTGAGCAAATCGAAGTCAATCAAACTTTTGAACGGGGCCAAACCTTGGGTTGGTTTGAACATGGCTCCACCATCGTTATTTTGGTTCCCAAAGGCTATGCGCTGTCTCGGTCGATCCATCTTGGATCTAACGTGCGTGCGGGCGAAGCCTTGTTTGAGCGCCTCCAATAAGTTGTTAATCCGGCTCGCCGGCTTGGGCGCAATACATCAGGTACAGTCATCGGTTTACGACTCGATGCTGACGACATGGGAATTCAAAGGCGACCCTTAATTGGCGCTTTGGCCAGCCTACCTTGGGTTTCGACTTGGGCCAAGTCGACAGCCGATTGGCAGGCGTGGGTTGATC
>JBMTSM010000081.1:0-7784 GCA_049448275.1 Burkholderiaceae bacterium | reverse complement strand
ACATCAAGTGGAACCCAATAGTCATTCCAGCGCCAAGCGTCGAACTCAGGGTGGTCAGTCGCGCGTAAATTGAGGTCTGAATCGTGACCCACTAGGCGCAGTAGAAACCAAATTTGCTTTTGGCCACGGTAGTGCCCGCGCGACTCACGTCGAATGAACCGGTCTGGCACCTCATAACGCAACCAATCCCGCGTTCTCGCGAGGATATTGACGTGCTCTGGTTGCAGACCGACCTCTTCGTGAAGCTCTCGGAACATGGCTTGTTCCGGCGTTTCTCCGCGGTCGATGCCGCCTTGTGGAAACTGCCACGAGTGAGTGCGAATGCGCTTACCCCAAAACACCTGATTTTTATGGTTGAGCAGAATGATGCCGACGTTGGGTCTGAACCCGTCTCTGTCAAGCATAATTAACCTCAAATTTTTCTGTTGGATTCATTATGCACGGCAACCAGCGGAATACAACCACACAGCCTTGATTAAAGCCCCATGAAAGCCTCTGAATTTTTCGTAAGCACCCTCAAAGAAGCCCCTGCAGACGCAGAGGTGGTGAGCCACAAATTAATGACGCGTGCAGGCATGATTAAGAAGCTGGGCGCTGGGGTCTACACCTACATGCCGATGGGACTGCGCGTCATTCAGAAGGTCGCCCACATCGTGCGTGAGGAAATGAACCGCGCAGGCGCGGTAGAGCTCACCATGCCTGTGATTCAACCGGCTGAGTTGTGGCAAGAGACTCGACGGTTTGAGACCATGGGGCCTGAGCTGCTCCGAATCAAAGACCGACATGACCGTGACTTTGTGGTGCAACCGACCAGCGAAGAGGTGGTGACCGATATTGCGCGGCAAGAGTTGCGCAGTTACAAGCAGCTGCCCAAAAATCTCTACCAAATCCAAACCAAGTTTCGCGATGAGCGCCGCCCTCGTTTTGGGTTGATGCGCGGGCGTGAATTCATCATGAAGGACGCGTATAGCTTTGATCGTGATGCCGCCGGTGCCAAGCAGAGCTACGAGAAGATGGCGACCGCTTACCGCGCGATTTTTGATCGCTTTGGTTTGCGCTATCGCGCTGTCGCTGCGGATAGCGGTGCCATTGGTGGCGATCTTTCGGAAGAGTTCCAGGTCATTGCTGCCACGGGTGAAGATGCCATTGTTTATTGCCCTGCCAGCGACTACGCAGCCAACATGGAGAAAGCGGAGGCTTTGGCGCCGAAAGGTCCAGCACCTGCGCCGACACAGGCCATGGTTTGCACGCCCACTCCCGGGAAAAGTACCTGCGCTGATGTGGCCGATTTACTGGGTTTGAAATTGTCGCAAACGGTCAAGTCAATTGTGCTGGCAACCCAACCGCTGGTCGACGGCGCGCCAGCCGAGACCCCCGAAATATGGCTGCTCTTATTGCGTGGCGACCATGACATGAACGAGGTGAAGGTGGGTAAGTTGCCCGTGTTTGCCAACGGTTTCCGTTTTGCGACCGTACCAGAGATTGAGGCGAGTTTCGGTTGCCAGCCTGGGTACTTAGGTCCCGTCAACACGCTGAAGCCGGTCCAGTTGATCGTTGACCGTGAGGTCGCCGTGATGGCGGATTGGGTGTGTGGCGCCAATCAGCCCGATCACCACTACACCGGTGTCAACTGGGGGCGTGATTTGCCAGTACCCACTCTGATTGAAGACATTCGCAACGTGGTCGATGGCGACCTTTCACCGGATGGTGAGGGCGTTTTGGCAATAGAGCGCGGGATCGAAGTGGGTCATATTTTTTACCTCGGCACCAAGTATTCGAAAGCAATGAATGCCACATTTTTGGCGGATGATGGCAAGCCCAAGCACTTCGAAATGGGGTGTTACGGCATCGGAGTAACTCGTTTACCTGCTGCAGCCATCGAGCAAAACCATGATGAACGTGGCATTATCTGGCCCGATGCGATTGCGCCGTTCACGGTTGTGATTTGCCCCATTGGAATGGATCGCAGCGATGCCGTGCGTACGGCTGCTGAATCTCTGCACGCCTCGTTACTGGCAGCGGGCGTCGATGTAATTTTGGATGACCGCGGCGAGCGCCCGGGCGCAATGTTTGCCGATTGGGAATTGATCGGCGTCCCGCATCGTGTCGTGCTGTCAGACCGTGGTTTGACTGCTGGTGAAGTGGAGTACCAACACCGCCGTGCAGCCGAGGCCGAGAAATTATCTTCAGACGGGCTGGCTGAGGTTCTTTTGAAAAAACTCGCCAACCATTAAAAGTCTGGCCTCCTTCGAAACCCGCGGTCGACTGGCGTGGTCGACCCGGATTGAGGTTAGTTGCCTGAAGAGGGGCGTTTGAGCGGCTTAGGCCGCCTCGCCGCCGATGAGCTTTTGCAGCTCGCCTGACTCATACATCTCCATCATGATGTCTGAGCCACCAACGAATTCACCGTTGATGTAAAGCTGTGGAATCGTAGGCCACTGGCTGTACTCTTTAATGCCTTGACGGATTCCATCGTCCTCCAGCACGTTGACGGTGGTGAGTGTTTTGGTGTCAACGCCGCAGGCTTTCAAAATCTGTACTGAGCGGCCAGAGAAACCGCACATGGGAAAGCTAGCTGAGCCCTTCATGAACAGCACCACAGGATTGGTTTTGACGAGTTCGTCGATTTGTTTTTGCACGTCGCTCATGGCATGACTCCGAGAAATGGGTAATAGGGGCTGGTGCCCGACCCCTCAATTATTCCACTGTTGAGGGCTTCGGGCTGTAGCAAATGAAAAACGGTGTGTGGGGAAAGGGACAATCACCCTAACCGGCTCACCAGCGCCCTCCCGTGCAGCGGGTGACGCCCCCTAAATCTGTTTGGTGACCGATCGCCTTAAATCCTGCGGCCTTGAGCAGCTCAGCAACGGGTTTGGCTTGGTCATAGCCGTGCTCCAGCAGCAGCCAACCGCCTTCGCGGAGGTATGGCCCACTGTGGGCGATGATGTGGCGTAGGTCATCCAACCCATCGGCTCCTGAGGCGAGCGCCGAAAGTGGCTCGTGGCGAAGGTCACGAAGATGCGGATCATTGGCCGCGATGTAGGGCGGGTTGCTGACAATGACGTCAAACAACAGGTGGTCCACGCTTGCAAACCAGTCGCTTTGGCGCCAGGTCACGTCCAGACCGAGCTGCTGCCCGTTCCGTGCTGCCTGCGCCAGTGCCGTTGCGCTGGCGTCGATCGCCGTTACGAGGCATTGCGGCGCCTGCGATTTGATTGCCAACGCAATCGCGCCACTGCCGGTGCCCAGGTCGAGGATGTGTGGCGTGCTCGCGTCGGTCTCCAGCGCCTTGATGGTCTGTAACGCCCATTGCACCACAGTCTCGGTGTCAGGGCGTGGGATCAGTACGGCATTAGAGACGCCAAAACTCAAACCAAAAAATTCTTTGACGCCGACGATGTAGGCCAAGGGTTCCCCTGCGAGCCGCCGGGCCACGAGTGCCTCAAACGTCCCTACTTCTGGCGCTTGGAGGCGTTGGTCATCGTGTGCGACCAACCAGCTGCGGTCATGGTTCGGACGTCCAACGGCATGTAACAGCAATAACTGCCCATCCAGCCGATCGATGCCGGCGGCGGTGGCCCATCGCAGCGCGTCGGCAATTGAGGGGTTGCCCGCGAGTCGCATCAGCTGTTGGCTTGCTCTAGCTCGGCCATCAGTTCGGCTCCACGCGCCAAGTGGAGTTGGTGGATCACTTCCTTCAGGTCACCCTCCATGATGGCTGTGAGCTTGTAGAGCGTGAGGTTGATGCGGTGGTCCGTGAGGCGACCCTGCGGAAAGTTGTAGGTCCGAATCCGATCACTGCGATCACCACTGCCGATCAAACCTTTGCGCTGCGCGGCCTCGGCAGATTCGCGTTTGTGGCGTTCCGCCTCCTGAATTCGTGCGACCAACACCTGCATGGCTTTGGCGCGGTTACGGTGTTGCGAGCGATCATCCTGACATTCGGCAACGGTGCCGGTAGGCAAATGGGTTATGCGGACCGCCGAGTCGGTTTTGTTGATGTGCTGGCCGCCCGCGCCACTCGCTCGGAACGTGTCAATGCGCAGGTCGGCGGGGTTGAGTTCCACGGCCTGGCTCTCGTCGGGCTCGGGCATGACAGCGACGGTGCATGCGCTGGTGTGAATGCGGCCCTGCGTCTCGGTCGCAGGCACCCTTTGCACACGGTGGCCACCAGACTCAAAACGCAATTGTCCATAAGCGCGATCGCCCACTACCCGCAAAACCACCTCCTTGTAGCCACCGAGTTCGCTGGGCGACTCGCTGATGAGTTCCATGCGTAAGCCTTGGGTTTCGCAATATCGGGTGTACATGCGCAGCAGGTCTGCGGCGAACAGGGCAGACTCGTCGCCACCGGTGCCCGCACGAATTTCGAGGTAGGCGTTGCGCTCGTCGTCGGGGTCTTTGGGTAACAGTAGCGCTTGGAGTGCTTCGTCTAGTCGCAGCAGGTCAGCTTCGCAGGCGGTTATTTCCTCGGCTGCCATGTCGGCCATCTCAGGGTCTGTCACGAGCGACTGCGCCTCGGTTAGGTCGAGGTTGCGTTGCTGGTATTGTTTGTACAGCGCGCCAAGCTCGCTGAGCTCCGCATGTTCGCGGCTCAGTTGACGAAATCGCGCTATGTCATTCACCACGTCAGGCGCGCTCAGCAGCGCGTCTAGTTCCTCTAGGCGCCATTGTTGGCGATCGAGGGTCTCTTTTACAAAGGGTTTCATAGGGGTATCGTCGTTAGGGGCACGGCAAAAAGAGATAGCGGGCGTGGTGCATCGTCACCACAAGGGACCAATGGGTCGTCGCTAACGCTCGCGATCGCCACCGCGTAACAGCAGCCGCTGCACCGCGTCTAGGGCGGCCGCGCGCTCGGCCTCGGTAGGACTGTTTAAAGCACTCAGTGCACCGTGCAGCATTTTTTGCGTCAGCCCATGCGCCAGTGCTTGCAGCGCAGCTTCTGGGTCGCCGTTTTTGGCCAGTAGTTTTTTCGCCTTGGCTAACTCAGCCTCCCGCCACTGTTGCGCACGGGCTTGCACCTGTTGAATTGCAGGCACTGCATCGCGCTGAGATAGCCACTGCATAAAGCCACTCACACCGGTTTCGATGATTGCTTCAGCTTGCCCGACTGCAGCCTGTCGATTTTCTTTACCCGCCTTGACGACGTCGGCCAATTCATCGACCGTGTAGAGGTACACGTCGTCCAGATTTTGAACATCAGGCTCGATGTCACGCGGTACGGCCAAATCGACCATGAACATGGGTTTGTGTCGGCGCTTCTTGAGCGCGCGTTCCACTGCGCCCAATCCGATCAGAGGCAAGGTACTGGCGGTACAGCTCACGACAACGTCAAAATCACCAAGGTGTTCAGGGAGGTCTGCCAGCAGCATGGTTTGAGCGCCAAACTGCTTGGCCAATGCCTCGCCACGCGCTGCGGTGCGGTTGGCAATCACCATGCGCTTCGGGTTTTTGGCAGCAAAGTGCGTGGCGGCCAGTTCGATCATTTCACCTGCACCAACAAACAAAACGTTGACGTCGTTCAGGTCTTCGAAAAGTTGGCCCGCCAGGCGCACAGCGGCGGCGGTCATGCTGATAGAGTGCGCACCGATTTCGGTAACAGTCCTGACCTCTTTCGCAACCGCAAAAGAGCGCTGGAATAATTGGTGTAGCGTGGTACCCAAGGTGCCTGCCGCTTCAGCCGCGCGCACGGCATCTTTCATTTGCCCCAGTATCTGGGCCTCCCCCAACACCATGCTGTCCAGACCCGAGGCGACGCGAAACGCATGGCGGGCCGCCTCGTTGTCATGCAGGGTGTACACATGGTTTGCTAGGGATTCTGCGTTGACTCCGCCGGTTTGTGCCAGCCAGGTCAGCGCACGTTGCAGGGTTTCTTTATCGCCCGATGTGTATATCTCGGTGCGGTTACAGGTGGAGAGTAAAGTCGTCTCTGCGATGCCATCAATGGCTGCGCGCAAGTCGCGCACCGTAGGCTCGAGCAGGTCTGTGGGCACGGCAAAGCGCCCGCGCACATCCAAGGGCGCCGTTTCATGGTTGATGCCAAGGGCCCAGACGGTCATACGCTGATTATAAAATCAGGCTCCTTACCGGAGAGTTGATGTGGACGCTATATTCCTGTGGTTCTGGCATTTGATTAATTTCCTCATGCCAGCCGTGGGCCTCGCAACGGCGATGTGGTTGGTGTTGCGGTTTCGCGTTGGCGGTGTCGCTCGGCATCAGCCCCGTCGGGTGTGGACGACCTTGTTTCTGCTCAATCTGGCCGTGTCTGTGCTGGGATTGGCTCTCACGGGTTTGGACGGCGCGATGGTCACGTACGGGGCGATGGTGTTGGTCTCAGGCATCGTTAGCGCGTGGTTTGCCAAAACTTGAGCATGACCGCTCTGGCGTGTGTTGAGGTAATATTTTTCGCAACCCTTTGATTTAAAATAATTTTTTAGATTTTCAGGGCGTAATTGCAGTATCGACTCCATAGCCTTACCCACCAAAAGGTGAGGCGAGGGTTGCGATAATGACTCCATGAACGCCGCCATTCCCAAAGAGCTACTGATGCAGCCCGCAACCGAGGCACCTCGGTTACGTGAAATCCCATACAACTACACGTCTTTCTCGGATCACGAGATCGTCGTCCGCTTGTTGGGTGACGTCGCTTGGGATACGCTCAACCAACTTCGACAGGAGCGTCGCACGGGCAGGTCAGCGCGGATGCTGTATGAGGTTCTGGGTGATATGTGGGTTGTACAACGCAACCCATACCTCCAAGATGACCTGTTGGATAACCCTCAGCGGCGCCGGGCCTTGGTCGACGCACTGCGTCACCGCATGGATGAGATCCAACGTCGCCGTACACCGAGCGAAGATGCGCAGCGCGACCACCTGGTGCAAATGCTCATGACAGCTGCGTCAGAGGCGATTGGTCGCTTCTCAGATGCATTTGACGAAATGGCCAAGTTGCGTGGTCGTGTCTTGCGAAAATTCAAAAAGCACACGGCTGCTGACAACATTAAATTTGACGGGCTATCCCGCGTCAGCCATGTGACGGATGCGACCGACTGGCGCATTGAATACCCGTTTGTCGTGCTCACGCCAGACTCAGAGGCCGAGATGGCTGCGCTTGTGCGTACCAGCATCGATTTGGGCCTGACGATCATCCCGCGTGGGGGTGGCACGGGGTATACCGGTGGCGCCATTCCATTGACTTGGAAGTCAGTGGTGATTAACACCGAAAAACTAGAGGCGATGACCGAGGTGGAGTCTTACCAAGCGCCAGGCTTGGATAAGCCTGTTGCAACCGTTTGGACGGAGGCGGGGGTGGTGACCCAACGCGTTGCTGACGCCGCAGAGCGAGCCGGTTACGTCTTCGCTGTCGATCCGACTTCGGCGGAAGCATCCTGTATCGGCGGCAATATCGCGATGAATGCGGGTGGCAAGAAGGCCGTTTTGTGGGGTACTGCGCTGGATAACCTCATGTCATGGCGGATGGTGACACCGCAAGCTCAATGGTTAGAAGTGACCCGAATTGGGCATAACTTGGGCAAGATTCATGACGCCGAAGCGGCGATCTTTGAGTTGGCTTATTTTGAAGCCGATGGCCGTACGCCCATTCGCACGGAGCGCCTTGAAATCCCGGGTAGCGCCTTTCGCAAGGCGGGCTTGGGTAAGGACGTCACCGACAAATTTTTGTCCGGCTTACCGGGTATTCAAAAAGAGGGCTGTGATGGCTTAATCACCAGCGCCCGTTGGGTGGTGCACCGCATGCCCGCCCACACGCGCACGGTTTGCTTGGA
>JBMTSM010000080.1:0-7805 GCA_049448275.1 Burkholderiaceae bacterium | reverse complement strand
CGCGGTTTCGATAGTCCTCAATTTCCCGCTCGCTGGTCGACTTCAAGGGCGCGATATCAGGCATCGTAGGCATCACTAACACGCCATCATCACCCAGCAAACTTTCCACGTGTGCGGTGAAGTGCTGGCGAAACGCCGTTGCAGAACTGGCCTGCTCAGCCGTGACCGTCGCGGACCAATTCATCCGCTCTGCTACTGCACTGCCCATGGTAGGCGCGTACTGGCCGATAAACGTGCCCCAACTTTCCCATGCTTCCTTGCCTTGGATATATCGAAAGGCCCAATACATCTTTTCGATATCTTCCAGCACGACGGTGACTGGACGATCGCCGCCGAGCACGGCGTTCACCCGTCGTTTCGCGACACCCAAAACGTCTAGGGCTGGGTCGGTCGCGAGTGACCAAAGGTCTGTGGGTGACATCAACCGAGGTTGGGCAGGCAAAGGCTTTGTATCGGCGTCCATCAGAATATTTCCGACGCGCGCGAATAATTGAATATCGCGCGTAAACCAGCCGCAGGTATCTAGACTCGGCGCTAACGGTAGGCCGTCGGCTAAGCTGACGCGACCGTGCGTTGGGCGCAAGCCCACCAACCCGCAATGGCTGGCGGGTGCACGCACGGAACCACCGGTGTCCGTACCCAACGCAAAATCCACCATCCGGTTAGAGACCGCCGATGCTGAACCTGAGGATGATCCACCCGCAATGCGCAGCGGTGCCGCACCATTGCGCGGTGCGCCATAGTGCGCGTTGTCGCCCGTCATCGAGAATGCAAACTCATCGCAAACTGTCTTGCCTGCCATCACGGCACCCGCATCAAGCAACGCTTTCACGACAGGTGCTGTTTTCGTTTGGGTACCCAGTAAGGCCGCGAGCACTGGCTGTCCCATGCTGGTGGGGTAGCCGTTCACGTGGAAGAGATCTTTCACACCGAAGCGTGATCCAACCAAAGCGCCGGCGCTTGATGCCGCAGGAGGCTCCACCGGATAGGGCATGAACGCATGGGGGTCGTGTTGTGACATCTTCGCTCCCTCAATCAATAAAAATTACCAGATCAGCACCAAAACTGTTCAAGCTGCGGTTGATCAAAACATAACAATCGCGCTTACTGCCCCCAATTTACTTGGCACCCGCAAAAGAAGTGACGCATAGATGACCCTGTATTGGTGTTTAACCTAGGGTGACATCTTGAACATCGCACTACAGTGGTCCGTAAACCCGTAAAGGAGACGCTGATTTGGTTGTCGATGAAAAAAACGCCCTGCTGCAGGTCAAGGGCATTACTGTGCGATTCGGTGGAATCACTGCATTGGACAACGTCAGTTTTAACTTACCAAGAGATAAAGTTTGCGGATTGATCGGTCCCAACGGTGCCGGGAAAACGACCCTATTCAATTGCTTGAGCCGGCTCTACGAGTACCAAGAGGGCGATTTACTGTTTGATGGCAAGTCGATCACACAAACACCCGTGCATGAGATGGCCAACACGGGCATCGGTCGAACATTTCAGAACTTAGCGATGTTCAAAACCATGAACGTTCTAGAGAACATCATGGTAGGGGCCCATAGCAAGTCGAAGACAGGCTTTATAGGTGGATTGCTGCCGAACGCCAAAACCAAAGCGGAAGAGGCAGAACTCAGAAGTCGCGCAGATTACCTCATCGTCCGACTCAAATTAACCGATGTGGCTAAACGGCCTGTGGGCGACCTGCCCTTCGGCTTTCAAAAGCGGGTTGAGTTTGCCCGTGCCCTGGCATCGCAGCCGCGTTTGCTGTTACTCGACGAACCCGCAGCCGGCCTCAATCACGCAGAACTTGGCGATCTGGCAGAACTGATCAAACAGGTACGGGATGAAATGGGTATCAGTGTTTTGCTCGTCGAGCACCACATGCATTTGGTGATGAACGTCTCTGATTGGATCGTTGCCCTCAACTTTGGTCGAAAAATTGCAGAAGGTACACCCGAGCAAATTCAAAAGCACCCCGAAGTGATTCGCGCATATTTGGGAGGAGCGTGACCATGAATTTGCTGGAAGTTAAAAACCTCAACGCGTGGTACGGTGCAACGCAGGCTTTGTTCGACGTCAGCTTCGACCTCAAGCAAGGCGGCATCACCACGATATTGGGTGCGAACGGCGCTGGTAAAACAACCACACTGCGCAGCATGTGCCAGACAGTCAAAACGTCTGGCGAGGTCGTCTTTTTGGGCGATCGAATCAGTGGCTTGGCCACCGACAAGATCGTTCGCATGGGCATGGCACACGTCCCCGACGGGCGCGGCACCTTTACGGATCTGACCGTTGAAGAAAATTTGCGATTGGGTGCCTACTCACGCAAGGACAAGGATGCCGTCAGCGCGGACATCGAGGGCGTGTTTGAACACTTTCCCCGCCTTAAAGAGCGTCTGTATCAGCAAGCAGGCACCCTCTCCGGGGGGGAGCAACAAATGCTGGCAATCAGTCGCGCGCTCATGCTCAGACCCAAATTGCTGCTGCTAGATGAGCCCTCTTTTGGCCTCGCGCCGCTGATCGTGCAAGAGATCTTCGAGATCATGCGCAATATCAATAAAACCAGTGGCGTCAGTATGTTGCTGGTCGAGCAAAACGCGTCTCTGGCACTGAATCTCGCAGACCATGCCTACCTCTTGGAGACAGGTCATATGGTTTTATCTGGGCCTGCAGAAGACATCCGAGCAGACGAATCGGTTCGTCGCACCTATCTCGGTTATTGAGCATCAAGGATTACATCGATGGACGGCTTTCTCCTCCAAATATTCTCTGGTCTGGCAAATGGCAGCATTTATGCGGCGGTTGGTCTGGCGCTGGTGATGATTTATCAATCGACCCACCACATCAACTTTGCACAAGGCGAAATGGCGACGTTCGCAACATTCATCGCGTGGTCGTTAATTGAGAACGGCATGTCTTATTGGCTGGCGTTCTTCCTGACGGTAGGTATTGCATTTGTTGGCGGCCTGGTTGTGCAACGAATTTTTATTCGCCCAGTTGAGCGCGCGCCGATTCTCAATAATGTCATCGTGTTTGTGGGGTTGCTGGTTATTTTCAATGCCCTGTCCGGGTGGATTTTTGACCACACGGTTAAGGCGTTTGCAAGCCCATTCCCCACCGTAAGCGCTGTATTCCCCAAATACATTTCGGGTCATCAATTGGGCTCGCTGGGTGTTACTTTGGCAGTCTTGCTGGTTGTCTATCTGTTCTTCAGGTACACCCCGATCGGTCTTGCGATGCGGGCTGCTGCGCAAAATCCAGACTCTGCAAGTCTGGTTGGTATTCGGGTCTCTTGGATGCTCGCGCTGGGCTGGGGTTTGGCATCAGCCATCGGTGCGGTCGCTGGGATGATGATGGCCCCCATCATGTTCCTCGACCCCAACTTAATGGCGGGCATTTTGCTGTACGGCTTCGCGGCCGCACTATTGGGCGGCATTGACAACCCATGGGGTGCAGTTATCGGGGGCTTTATCGTAGGTGTTCTCGAGAATATCTTGGGCGCGTACGTGATCGGCTCAGACCTCAAGCTCACCGTTGCCTTGGTACTCATCGTTGGCACCCTCACGCTCAAACCCAACGGGCTGTTTGGCCGAAGAGTCATTACACGCGTTTAAGCGCCCAAAGGTTCCTCTATGAAGATTCGCACGCTCACCCTCATCATCGTCGCGCTAGCCGTATTGGTACTGCCTTGGCTTTTGACTAATTTCCGCGTTTTCCAGCTCAACCTCATGATCGTCTACGCGATCGCCGTCCTTGGTCTCAACCTGCTTACGGGCTATGGCGGTCAAATCTCACTCGGGCATGGCGCCTTCTATGCGATTGGCGCATACACCGCCGCCGTGTTGATGGACCAAGCAAGTTTTTCAGCCTACGCAACGATTCCGTTTGCCGCCGTGGTGTGCTTTCTCGCAGGCGTCTTGATGGGGTTTCCGGCCTTGCGCTTAGGTGGGCACTACCTGGCCTTGGCCACCTTCGCACTCGCGATGGCCGTGCCGCAGTTACTCAAATACAAAGGCATCGAAGCCTACACGGGCGGCGTCCAAGGGATCGTCCTGAGTAAGCCAGAGCCCCTTTTTGAATTGGAGTTCTTAGGTCAGAGACTGTCAGAAGACCGATGGATGTTTTACTTCCTGTTGATCGTTGCAGTGGTGATGTTCTGGCTGGCGAAAAATCTGATCAACAGTCGTATGGGCCGCGCCATCGTGGCCATACGCGATCAACCTATTGCTGCAAGTGCTTTGGGTGTGCAGCTGGCCTCTGTGAAGACATTAACGTTCGGTATATCGGCGGCATACACCGGTGTTGCCGGCGCCTTGGGTGCAATAGCCGTTGCCTACGTGGCACCCGATAGCTTTCATTCGTTTTTATCCATTTCGTTTCTCGTGGGTGCGGTTGTGGGAGGTTTGGGATCGATACCTGGCGCCTTGTTTGGCGCTGCGTTCATCCAGTTCATCCCCAACGTTGCTGATGAGATCTCGAAGTCCGCGCCGTGGGCAGTCTATGGCGCGATTCTCATAGCACTCATTTATGTCGCTCCCGGCGGCGTAATGGGCATGCTAAACAAACTGAAAAAAGGAGACGCCAAATGAACAAGAAACTAAAACTGCTTAGCCTTGCAGCGAGCATTGCACTAAGCCTTTCTAGTGCCAGTGCGCTGGCTGCTGGCAAGTACGGTCCAGGTGCGAGCGACAAAGAAGTCAAGGTCGGCAACATGGTGCCCTACTCGGGCGGTGCATCGGCCTACGGCAACATCGGCAAGGCCATATCTGCCTATTTCAAAGGCATCAACGAAGCGGGTGGTATCAACGGGCGTCAGATCAATTTCATCTCACTAGATGACAGCTACTCACCGCCCAAGACGGTTGAGCAAGCGCGTAAATTGGTTGAGCAAGAAGAAGTCCTGTTCCTGTCAGCCACGCTCGGTACACCACCCAACAGTGCGATTCACAAATACATGAACCAAAAGAAGGTTCCGCATTTGTTCGTCAACACGGGCGCTCACAAATGGGGCGATCCTAAAAACTTCCCATGGACCATGGGCTTGCAACCTGACTACCAGACAGAGGGCAAAATTTACGCCGCTCACATCTTGAAGAACAATCCCAACGCCAAAATCGCGGTCCTCTATCAGAACGACGACTACGGCAAGGACTACCTCAAGGGTATGGAGGATGGACTGGGTGATAAGAAAGGCATGATCGTCGCGAAAGCCAGTTACGAGACGACAGATCCCACCGTTAGCAACCAAATGGTGACATTGAAGTCATCAGGGGCTGATACCTTCTTCAACGTGACCACCCCTAAGTGGGCTGCCCAAGCGATCAAGATTGCAGCGGAATTGGGTTGGAAGCCAACCCATTACCTGAACTCAGTGTCGTCATCTGTGGGTTCAGTCATGGTTCCTGCAGGCGCTGAGAACGGCATCGGCATCATTTCATCAAACTACTTCAAAGACCCTGCCGACCCTGTCTGGGCAAACGACAAAGGGTTCTTGGAGTACAAGGCATGGCTTGAGAAGAACATGCCCGGTGCAAATATCACTGAAGGTTTTTACGTCTCTGGGTACATTCATGCCGCCGCAACGGCTCAAGTGATTCGTCAAGCCGGCGATGACTTGACCCGCGCTAACATCATGAAGCAAGCCGCGAACCTGAAGAACTTTGAAAACGGCATGCTACTGCCCGGTATCAAACTCAACACATCAGCAACTGACTTCTACCCTGTAGAGAACAAACAGTTGATGAAGTGGAACGGCAAGTCATGGGAAATGTTTGGCGAAATCTACGGACCAAAATAATGACTTTTCAGCGTCCGCGCTGAATACACCATCTAAAACCGCCAGCCGTGCCTGGCGGTTTTTTTTGCCTACCTCGGAAGGCTTTCTCAAGGAAGTCAAGCAGGTGACGGGGTAGTCAACGCGTGCAAGTTGTAATAAAAAGTAACTTTAAAAAAGCAACTTTAGTCAGACGAACCAACAGCGAAATAAAGCTCCATACGATCCAATGGCCAATCTCGCCCAATATCTTTTTCAGCGCGCTCAGGCTAACCCCGAGTCAATCGCCATCATTGACAAAACCGTCAAGACGAATGAGCCAGAGCGTCCGCCACAGATGGCGCTGCACGGTTACGGCGCAGCGGAACTCCGATTTTCTGAATTTGCGGCACGCATCAAACGGCTTGCTGGTGGGCTGGCGGCGTTAGCGCAGACGAGTCATGGTGATCGTGTGGTGATTTGCATGGAGAATCGCCCGGAGTTCTTCGACCTGCTCTTTGCCTGCTGGACAGCAGGACTTTGTCCGGTGCCCGTCAACGCAAAGCTGCATCCCAAAGAGGTCGTTCATATCCTGCGCGACTGTGATGCCAGGTTAGCCTTCCTCAGCGGGCGTTTAGCGCCAGATATCACCGCCGCGCTGGCCGACGCAGAACAATCAGTCACGGTGTTCGCTACCAATCAGGCGTCGTTTGCGGCGCTCTACGAGGGCACGCCGATGGAGCCCGCCACCGTTGACCCTACCGAACTGGCATGGATTTTCTACACATCTGGAACGACGGGTCGGCCCAAAGGCGCCATGCTAACGCATCGAAACTTGCTGTTCATGTCTCTGGTTTATTACGCCGATATTGAGCAAGTCAACCCGGGTGATGTGAAGCTCCATGCCGCGCCCCTGTCACACGGCTCAGGTCTTTATGCGCTGCCCCATTTGTTTGGCGGCGGCACCCAAATGATTCTGGGGGGTTTTGACCCAGCTGAGGTGCTCGACATATTTGAGCATGCACAAAACGTCACCCTCTTCGCAGCGCCCACCATGGTGACTCGCCTGTTGGGACAAGCGCGCAAGGGTGCCACTTACCCCGGGCTTCGAACGCTCTATTACGGTGGTGGGCCGATGTACCTTGCGGACACCTTGCGTGCCATTGAATGCTTTGGCCAGCGGGTTTATCAGCTCTATGGTCAAGGCGAGAGTCCCATGACCATCACAGGACTGGCAAAAGCAGACCATCAAAGCCACGACGATGCGCGTAATCACGAACGGTTGATGTCCTGTGGTCGCCCCCGGTCTGGCGTTGAGGTACGCGTGGTGGACGCGCAAGGTCAGTCGCTGCCAGCAGGCGAATTGGGTGAGGTCGTGACGCGCAGCGACGCCGTCATGACCGGTTATTGGAACAACCCAACCGCGACTGCAAACGCCATCAAAGAGGGATGGCTTTGGACGGGCGATATCGGGTCGCTCGACGCGCATGGCTACCTCACGCTAAAAGATCGCTCCAAGGACATGATCATCAGTGGCGGCTCGAATATTTATCCACGCGAAATTGAGGAAGTCCTGCTCCTTCACCCGGGCGTTTTAGAGTGTTCGGTGGTTGGTCGACCCCACCCAGATTGGGGCGAAGAGGTCGTGGCATTCATCGTTGCCCGCGCTGACAACGCGCCCGATGCGCAAACCCTTTTGGACTTGTGCTTGGCTCATATCGCGCGGTTCAAGCGTCCGAAGGACTTTAAATTCGTGCCAGAGTTACCGAAAAATAACTATGGCAAGGTACTGAAAACAACACTGCGCGAGTGGCTCAAACAGGAAACATCAGATGCGTAAGGTCTACATCGTCGGCGTTGGGTCAACAACATTTGGTAAGCACAGCGGCGAATCAATTGAGAGCTTGGCGGTTGCTGCAGCTGTCGATGCTTTGCTGGAATCGACGGTAGACCGCGAACAGATTGGTGCCCTCTACTTGGGCAACTTCATCAGTGGCCCCCTCAACGGCAAAGAGATATTGGCGGGCATCGTCGCAGACCGCATTGG
>JBMTSM010000079.1:0-7838 GCA_049448275.1 Burkholderiaceae bacterium | reverse complement strand
AAGGTATCGTTTTGTAATGGTGCAAACATGGGCTTGATTGTCGCAGTTTCCGCACGACGCGGCGGTGCTTGTTGGGTGGGGTTAGGGGTTTTGGCGAGCCTTGTTGTCCGGTAAGACGGCCAGCACGCGGGTGACCTCGTCGGGGGTGATGAGTTCGCTCAGGACCACAGGCGCCGCGCCGGGTGCGTACAGTGCGTAGGTGGGAACGCCGTTGCGGCCCAGTGCGTTCAACGCGGCCGTGATGTCGGGGTTACGACGGGTCCAATCGGCCTGCAAGGTGATCACGCCCTTGGCGTTGAAGGCCTCTCGGACCGCTTGCGTGGTCAGCGTAGTCGCTTTGTTGACTTGACAAGTCACGCACCACGCGGCGGTGAAGTCGACGAATACAGGCTGCCCCGCAGCTAATGACTTCGTGACCTGAGCGGCTGACCATGGCAACCACGTACCTGGCAATGCGGCTGCACCTGATGCATTGGCCCCGCCTGTCGCTGCCGCGGTGGCACTTGTACCGGATTCGTTATCGCTGTGTACCAACGGGTTGCTGAGTAGCCAGGTGGATGCGGCAAACACCATGATGCCAATACCGCGCCAGATCAGGCGCGCGGTGGGGCTACCCGATTGCGCCCAAGACCACAGCAGCCATGAAATACCCAACAACCACAGCAGCAATGCCGCTGCACTATTCAGACTGGTTTGCTGCCCGAAGACCCACAGCAACCACACGACGGTGGCCATCATGGGAAACGCCATCAGCTGCTTGAATGCAACCATCCAAGCGCCCGGACGCGGCAGCCAACGGGCGACAGCCGGAACCCAACTCGCCAGCAAGTAGGGGCTGGCCATCCCCAAACCCACCGCTATAAACACCCCCAAGCCCTGAGCAGTTGGTAAGGCGATGGCGAGCCCAAGGGAGGCACCCATGAATGGTGCGGTGCAGGGTGACGCGACTGCCGTCGCCAAAACGCCAGACAAAAAGGCATCAGTGGTTGGGTTTTTGGCGCGGGCATTAGCGAGGCCCTGCGGCAGCCAGTTACCGACCTCGAAGACACCCAGCAAATTCAATGCGATGAGCGTGAAGAGCACAGACAGCACACCGACCAGCCACGGATTTTGCAGCTGAAAACCCCACCCCAGCAGGTCACCTGCGTTGCGGAGTGCCAATAGCGCGGCGCCCAACAGCGCGAAGGAGAGCACCACGCCCGCGGTGTAACCCAAGCCGTTGAGGCGGTGGTTCCGGGTATCGGCGGCTGAGGATTCAGCGAAGGTCAACACCTTGAGTGCCAATACAGGAAATACGCAGGGCATGAGGTTGAGCAATATGCCGCCGATGAAAGCGCCGAACAATGCCAAAAGCCAAGCCGTCAAACCCGTGTCGGCGTCCGTACCGTTGGCAGATGCCGCCAGCGCGGCGGCTAGTTCGGGGCTGACCTCGACGGGTTTGGCTACCGGCGGCCACTCGCCTTCAAAATTAACCCGTGTTTTGAGGCCACGAGGCGCCGACTCACCGTCGGCCAAGCCAGCCAGGGCCACAACCACATCAAAGCTGCGCGGTGACTCGCTGCGAAAGGGGTTCAGTGGCGTGGTTGCCGTCCATTGCCCTTGGGTCGCGGTATCCCACGAAGCAGACCACGGGCTACCGGGGGCAATCAGCCCCGTTGTTTCGGGGAACAGTTCGAGCGCTTTGCCCCGCCAATCAGCGGGTAAGCCTGCAACGGCCCATTGAAGCTGGGTGGGATCGTCGGCCTTGATGCGCGCGGTCATCGCCAGTGCAGGGTCGCTTGCTGGCGCACGTGCCAATGCGGCTTCGAATGCGGCAGCGTGGCGCGCACCCGCGGTAGGCGTGGTTTGTGAAGGAATGGTTAGTTCGAAGCGGGCTTCCTCTGGGATGCATTCGGTTTTGCACACCAACCAATTCGCGGTCAGTTTGACGGTGAAGTCAGAGCCTGCCGGCAGCGGTTCGCTGATCTGAACCGGGGTTGGTAACAGCACGGTGCCGTCGAAACCGTAGTTGGCCAAGGGACCTAGCTGAAACTTCTTGGGCGTCGGCCATGCCAACTCGCCTGCATTCCAACCGGTCGGTAACGTCCACGCGAGTTCGGTGGGTAGCCCGGAGTCGCCACTGTTTTTCCAGTAGGTGTGCCAGTGCGGTTGATGCGCAATCTCGAGCCCCAACCAGACCGTCTCGCCGGCTGTAATGCCTTTGGGCGCCCAAGCGATCAGGCGGGCGTTGGTCTGCGCGCTGGATGCGGCGGCCGATGTGAAGGCGTCTGTTTGCTGTACCGTACCCGCCCCAGTGGTGATCCCGAGCGCATTGAGGGTGTTGAAGTTAGTGCCCTGCGCGAATGCTGACGGTATCAGCGACGCGGCGCAAGCCAAAATCAGCGTCGCAGCCAGCACGCGGCGGCGTATCGTGAGTGAGAGGCTTTGGCGCAACATGGTGTGATTCGTTAAAAACAGTGTCAAATCGGAGTCTGTAAGACTGGCTTAGTTCCAGGGAGGCTATTATCGGCCGCCGGAGCTGGCTACACTTGGCATCTATGTCAGAAACTTCACACCATCCTATCCGACACGGGCAGTGGGCAGACCTCTCATCACCCGCGTTGGCGGCGCTTGATCGCGAGCATTTGATCGCCGTATTGCCTGTCGGTGCGACTGAGCAACACGGCCCACACCTGCCGCTTTCGGTTGACAGTGATTTGGCGATGGCGGTGTTGAATCAGGCGTTGGGATTGGCTGCGGCAGAGGCGATTCGGCCATCGGTTTTAGCGCTCCCGCTGTTGCCTGTGGGCTTTAGCCCCGAGCACGCGCGGTTTGCTGGCACTTTGTCTTTGTCCAGTGAGACGCTGATTCGTTTGTGGACTGAGATCGGCGAGTCGGTTCACGCAAGTGGCGTGCGGAAACTGGTTTTATTCAATGCCCACGGCGGACAGGTGGGTGCGCTGGACCTGGTCGCGCGGGATTTGCGCAACCGATTGGGTATGTTGGTCGTGAGCGTCAATTGGTTCAATTTGCCACTGGGGGCGAGCGTGGAGGCGTTGTTTGATGCCCATGAGTACCGTTTCGGTATCCACGCTGGAGACATTGAAACGTCGATGATGTTGGCGATCTCACCCGAGCGCGTGAACATGGCTTTGGCCGAAAATTTCTCCTCCACCTCAGAGGATCGTGCACAGACGACGCGCGTCTTGGGTAATGGGAAGAGCGCGAAATTCGCTTGGCAGATGCAAGACCTCAACCCCAGCGGTGCGGTTGGAAATGCCCAACGTGCTACTGCCGAAAAAGGTCAACAAGTGATCGATGCGGCCGCCAGAGGTCTGGTTGATTTGTTCACCGACATTGATGGGTTGCCTGCCACAACCTTGCGACGCTAGGCGTAGGTAAACAGTGGCGCATCTGCCGCTGTGTCGAGGTGTGGCGTGGCGTTGAATGACGACAACCGCAGTCCGGATGCCGAGACGTTAAAAGTGGTCAGCGCGGTGTTGTAGATTTGGTAGTTGATATCGATTGTTTTGTGGGTGGGTGTTTCCAAAATCGCACCGACAACCGTTGAGATCGGCCCACCACTGCTCACTACCAAAACGCGTCCGTCTGGGTGTGCATTTTTTATTTCCTCGATCACTGCCAACACGCCTTGGCGGAAGCTGGCGTAGGTGGGCATCTCTGGCACCGTCAGCTCGGCTGCCATCCATGCTTTCAAACCGTTGCGAAGTGCCCTGAAGTGGGCTTTGTAATCGGTCGGGACGAGGCCGGGTTCTCCCGCCGATAGGCGTTGTGCGCGGATGAGTGCGCCGCCGTCAAATTCATTCAAACCGGGTCGGCAATGAACGGCGTTTCCTTCGATGGGCAGGTGCGTCGCGATACCGGCCCACGTTTGGTGATGTCGCTGCAAGCTGCCGTGGTAGACGGCGTCAAACCGCAGCGATTGTTGCGCCAGATAGGCGCCGAGACGCGCGCTTTGCAGTTCACCCACGGTACTCAGTTGGTCGTAATTGGCGGCTCCAAAGGAGGCTTGGCCATGTCGTACGAGTGTCAAGGTTCCCATGTGGTGATTCTCAGGTTGCAAGACACTTCTTGGCAATGTAAACCGTGACAACCACCGCCGAGGCGAATGCGATTGTGACCCACGACCACGCTTCACCCAGCAGGGGAATCGAGACCAAGATGCCCAAGAATGGCTGCAACGATTGGACCTGACTGACCCCCATGACGCCGCCTAAAACCAAGCCACGGTACCAGGCAAAAAAGCCAATCCACATAGAAAATAAAGCCACATAACCCAGCGCGACCCAGGCGACAGGCGGCATCGGCGCCGTTGGTGCACTGTGCCACGCGCCGATGGTTGTAAGCGGTAGGCTGATCACGAGCGCCCAACTGATCACAGTCTCGGAGCGGTGCCGTGTGGCCAATGCCGCACCGCTGGTGTATCCAATGGCGCCCAAAACGACTGCACCGAACAACATGACGTCGGCAAATGACAAGCCTATGGCGTTGGCGCCCAGCTCTCCCTGGCCACGCCAGATGGTGAACGCCATCACCAACCCACAACCCGCTAAGCTGGCCAGCCAGAAGGCACTTGGTGGACGGCGGCGGTACACCAGCGCGCCGCATAGGGCTGTGGCCAGCGGCATCAGGCCCAACACAACGCTGGCGTGTGTGCCGTCGACGTAACGCATGGCGTGGCTGGTGAGTAATGGAAAACCAAAGACCACCCCACAGGCGGTCACAGCGAGCAGCAACCAGTCACGTCCTTTTGGGGTGTCAGGTCTTACCCAAAGCAACCACAACAGGCTCAGTGTGCCTGCAATTACGGCCCGCGCGAACGCGACGAATTGTCCACTCATGAGGGGGCTGGCATCGGTGCCCACAGCCAGCTTGGTTACGGGCAGGGTTGCCGAAAAAATGGCGACCCCCAGAAAGCCCAGGAAGTAACCTTTCAGCTCATTCTGGCGGTGTTGGGCGCTGGCTTGAGTGGAGGCCATCATGCTTTACAGGTAGGGTTTCAGCATCCAAAACGCGGTGACGCAAAGCACGCCAGCCATGGTTTGGTTGAAGCGTTTCAGGCGTTTGCCTTGCCGCAACCATTGTCTGAGTGCGGCGCCGATCCAGGCGTAAAGCAGATTGCTGAAAAA
Source organism: Burkholderiaceae bacterium (assembly GCA_049448275.1). Classification (GTDB taxonomy): domain Bacteria; phylum Pseudomonadota; class Gammaproteobacteria; order Burkholderiales; family Burkholderiaceae_C; genus RS62. The sequence continues at coordinate 2,709 of JBMTSM010000079.1, read as the reverse complement.
AGCGAATGCCATCAAGGTGGGCAAAACCACCACAAACCGCTCGAGCGTCGCCGCTGGCCCAGAAAGCCAGCCCGCCACGATGCTGAATGACAACATCCACGCCTTGATATTCACAAACTGCAACGCAACCGCACCCTTGAAGCCGACAGCGGGCGCTTGCGCGGCCGCCGGTGTGTCAGCTGGCAAAGCGGGCGCGGTCGCCAAGCGCTTGGCTAACCACAGCAGATAGCCGGTACCCAAAATAGCGACGCCCAGTCGCGCGCTTGCCACGTTGGCCAAAACTGCGCTGATACCCAGGACGCTGCTGGTCAGTAGCAAGCCCCAACCAAAGGGTACGCCGATGACAAATGGCAAGGCACTTTTGAGCCCTCCTTGCGCACCCATGGTGGCCGAGAGGGCTGTGTTGGGCCCGGGCGTGAAGGAGACCGCTATTCCTAAAAGCAACAGTGCGGTGTATTCGGCGAGCGTCATGTGGTGTTAGCCCCCAAGGGCCTCCAGGCGTTCCAATGCCTCGAGCAGGGCATCGTCGATGGCGGTCAAGCGCTGGGTCAGTTGCGTGGCCAAGGCGACATCGGTTCCAAATAGCGCCCCATTGTCGAGTTGCGCAGTGATGGTCGTGTGCTCTTGCTCCAACGCTGTGATGGTGTTGGGCAGCGCTTCGAGTTCACGCTGCTCTTTGTAGGAGAGCTTGCGCTTGGCGGGTGTCGCAGTGATTTTTTCTGCAGGCACTGCGGCGGTGGCCGTGGTGGATTGTGACGACTTTTCAGTCACTACGCTGCCGGGCTTGACCGCGCTTTGGCGTGTCTCTGCCCATTGAGCGGCGCGCTCGGATTGCGTGATCCAATCTTCAACGCTGCCCTCGTATTCACGCCAGATGCCTGGGCCTTCGTTCACGATGGTGCTGGTGACGACATTGTCCAAAAACGCGCGGTCGTGGCTAACCAGGAAAACGGTACCTTTGAACTGAGCCAACACGTCTTCGAGTAAATCCAGGGTATCGATGTCCAAATCGTTGGTGGGTTCGTCAAGGACTAAGACGTTGGCGGGTTTGGCGAACAGGCGGGCTAGCAGCAGTCGATTGCGTTCGCCACCTGATAGGGTGCGCACAGGGGCGCTGGCGCGGGCAGGCGAGAATAAAAAGTCGCTCAAATAACTCTTAACGTGTGTTTTTCGACCGTTCACCTCAACCCATTCGCTGCCAGGGCTGATGGTGTCTTCCAGCGTGGCATCGAGATCAATTTGTTCTCGCATTTGATCAAAGTAGGCTACCTCCAGTTGCGTTCCCAACCGCACTTTGCCGGCGTCTGCAGCCAGCTGCCCCAAGATGATCTTCAGCAGCGTGGTCTTGCCCGCCCCGTTGGGACCGATGATGCCCACTTTATCGCCCCGTAGGATGGTGGTGTGGAAGTTATCGACCACGGTACGTTGCGCTTCGCCCTCGCCAAAGCGCTTGTAAACGCCTTCGAGCTCGGCCACGATTTTGCCGCTGCTCTGCGCACTCGAAATGTCTAAACGCACCCGTCCGACGACGTCGCGCCGCGCAGAGCGTGCCGAGCGCAACGCCTGCAGGCGGCCGATGCGGCTCTGGCTGCGGGTTCGCCGTGCTTCCACACCCTTTCGAACCCAGACTTCCTCCTGTGCCAACAGCTTGTCCGCCTTCGCGTTGATCACGGCTTCTTGCGCCAACTGCGCTTCCTTTTGTAGGCCATAAGCCTCGAAGTTGCCGGGGTAGCTCAGCAGTTTGCCCCGGTCGAGCTCAACAATGCGGGTGACGACTCGGTTTAAAAAGGCGCGGTCGTGGCTGATGGTCACAACGCTGCCTTTGAAGCCGATGAGCAACTCCTCGAGCCAGACGATCGCGTCCATATCCAGATGGTTAGTTGGCTCGTCGAGCAGCAAAACATCGGGGCGACTGACCAGTGCTTGCGCCAGCGCGACGCGCTTGCGCATACCCCCTGAAAGCTCAGAGACCGAGCGGTCGGGGTCTAATCGTAAACGCTGCAAGGTCTCGGAAACGCGTTGCTCCCAATTCCAGCCATCCAGCGACTCAATGATTGTCTGCAGGCGATCCAAATCGCTGTCGGCGTCGCCACTGAGGTACTTGTCCCGTGCCGCCTTGACTTCTGCCAGGCCGACGCTGGCTGACTCAAAAATCGTGTGCGTCGTGTCCAGCAACGGCTCTTGCGCAACGTACGCCACACGGACCCCCAATTGACGCTGTACGTCCCCATCATCAGGCCGTTCCATATTGGCAAGTATCTTGAGCATGGAGGATTTGCCCGTCCCATTGCGTCCAATCAAACCGATCCGCTCCTGTGCCTCCAGTGAAAAATCGCAGTGATCCAGCAGTGCGACATGACCGTATGCGAGGTAAGCTTGGTTGAGGGAAATGAGTGCCATATATATAAAGATGCGTTGCTGGTCCGAGTGGCGGCTGAAGCCGAATGCCGAACAGTGGCGTTGTCCAACCCTGTAGTGTCCCTCATCTTCAAGGACAAGGTTGCCGCCTCACGACTCCCGCGGGTGTTGCGATTTTGTTGCCAGTGAAACAACCCGATAACTTTTTTTAAAAAAATTGACGAGTTCTAAAAATCTGGTGTAAACTGCAAGGCTTCGCTGCTCACAAGTGGTGAAGTGAATTGACAACAAAAAGCTGCGCCGGGTTCGAGTGTGAAATCACCGACTAGCGCAGCAAGACGAAGTAAAAAA
>JBMTSM010000078.1:0-7885 GCA_049448275.1 Burkholderiaceae bacterium | reverse complement strand
GCCATTGATTAAAGGAAGTCGCTTCATGACACGGATGGTTAATTGCATCAAATTGGGGGTTGAGTCTGAGGGATTGGACTTCCCGCCTTACCCGGGGGAGCTAGGCAAAAAGCTGTGGCTCAACGTGAGTAAACAAGCATGGGCGGATTGGCTGAAACACCAAACCATGCTGGTAAACGAGAACCGACTCAACCTGGCAGACGCGCGTGCGCGGCAATATTTGGCACGTCAAATGGAAAATCACTTCTTCGGTGACGGCGCTGACGCCGCGCAAGGCTACGTCCCGCCCACCCAAAGTTAAGCTCCCCCGTGCTGGGACGGTCGTCGCCACACGCCGCCATCATCGGCTGCGGACTGGCGGGCGCGGCGACTGCGATTGCGCTGGCCAAGCTCGGTTGGCACATCACGGTATACGAGTCCGGGGACAACCCAGCGAGCGGTGCCTCTGCCCTTCCTGTAGGCATGCTCAGCCCGCACCATACGACTCAGCCCACACCGCTCAGTCGGCTGACGGCGCAGGGGGTTTCAGTCACCCGCAGCCACCTGCAAACCTACCTCCCTGACGGTCAAGGTTGGGTCGCTACATCGGTCGAAAACTACAAACGTGACGACCGCCATCAGTCCCCTGTTTTGCAAGGCGTCGACCTGGCTCATATTATCCAACCGGCTTGCCTGATTGACGCGTGGCTGGATCACGCGAGGGCGCTCACCTCGCTCGAACTGTGCACCCAAACGCCGATTAAGCGCTTGCATTTTGACGACGTCACCCGTCACTGGAACCTCATCTCAACAACGGGTGCCGTCCTCTCGGCAGCCTCTCACGTGGTCGTTGCAAACGCTCATGCGGCACCGCATTTATTAGGGACATCGGCACTCGGTCTCCGCCCCGTTGCGGGGCAGATCACCCTGGGGCCCAGCCAAATGGGCACAGACAGTCCATCGCGGGTCACGCCCAAACGGTTGAGTGGCGTTTACGTACCGCACTTTCTGACCCGCGCGGGCCCCGTATGGAGTGTCGGTGCGACTTACCGTCGGGGCTCAGATGATCTTGACGTCCGCGCTCGCGACCGGGCGGCTAACCACGACCTCCTCGCCAGCATCGCTCCCGAGGCCATCGACCGATGGTCTGAGCAGGCTCAAGAGAACTTATTGCAGGATTGGGTTGGCGTGCGATGCGCGTCGATCGATCGCATGCCCTTGGTGGGAGCCTTGCCTTTTGGCACTCACGCGGACATTGACCCGAGCGCGGCGCGGCATCACATACCCACTGCGCCCGGTCTATACGGGCTGCTCGCCCTCGGCTCTCGAGGCCTGAGCTTAGCCCCGTTGTTGGGGGAGGTCTTGGCGGCCAAAATGAGCGGGCAGCCAAGCCCACTGCCTCCGGATCTTGAAAAAGCGATCGATCCCCGTCGCGCCCTGCTGCAGCGTGCGCGCCAAGCGCTCAAGACCCGTCAATAGCCGATATACGTCAATCGGCATAAGTGCATAAGAAAAATATCGTTTGGAAATAAGAACGCTTGACCTAAAGTCGTGGCCTCCAAAGCCAACCGATTGCAAATGCACATGTACGCCTACACCGAGTTTGACCAAACCTTCATAGAGCATCGCGCGGCGCAGTACCGAGACCAATTGAACCGCTGGGAATCCGGCGCCCTGTCCGAAGATGAGTTCAAGCCGCTGCGACTACAGAACGGATGGTACGTACAACGCTTTGCTCCCATGCTACGGGTCGCCATTCCCTATGGTGTCGTGTCCAGCCGGCAACTGCGCGTGCTGGCCGAGATCGCCCGTACCTATGACCACAAGGACCTCTCATCTATCGACACCACGGTAGCCGGTCTGAGCGATGTAACCGCCCTACCCGACCATTGCGCGCACTTCACCACACGTCAAAACGTCCAATTCAATTGGATACCACTGTCGAAGAGTGCGGATGTGATGGACCTGCTTGCCACCGCCGGCCTGCATGGCATCCAAACCAGTGGCAACTGCATACGCAACACCACCACCGACGCCTTTGCAGGCATTGCGCCAGACGAGCTGGCTGACCCCCGTCCGTTTGCCGAACTGATCCGCCAATGGAGCACCCTGCACCCTGAATTCGCATTTTTACCCCGTAAATTCAAAGTCGCCATTACAGGCGCTTCAGAGGATCGCGCCGCGACCCGCTGGCACGACGTGGGATTGCGTCTGGTGGCAAACGATGCTGGCGACCTCGGTTTTGAAGTGTCAGTCGGTGGCGGTATGGGGCGCACCCCTGTCATTGGGCGCATCCTGCGATCGTTCGTGCCTGCGTTCGATATCCTCGACTACCTCACTGCGGTGATTCGGGTTTATAACCGTTGGGGCCGACGCGACAACCTTTATAAAGCACGCATCAAGATTTTGGTGAAGGCTGAGGGGCAAGCGTATATCGACGAGGTCGATGCCGAATTCGAAGCCCTCCAAACCGTTGACGGTAGTCCCAACCGGATCACAGCAACCCGATTCACCGAAGTCGCTGCGGCATTCGCCCCCCCATCGCGCGACCAAGGCGCCATTCCCACCCAAGAAAAAATAGCCGCAATCCTCGCTGCCGCCTCGCGGGATGAGGCCGGCTTTGGCAGCTGGTTGACCCAGAACGTGCGTCCACACAAAGTGCCCCATCTGCGCGCAGTGACCCTCTCATTCAAGCGTGTAGGATACGCGCCCGGCGACGCAACAGCCGCCCAGCTTGACGCTGCGGCACAGCTTGCCGATACCTACAGCGCGGGTGAACTACGTGTCACGCACACCCAAAATTTGGTACTTCCATGGGTGCGCTGCGATGCACTGCCCGCGCTGTGGCGGGATGCCAAAGCGTTAGGGCTGGCGAAGCCCAATATCGGCTTGCTGACCGACATGATTGCCTGTCCTGGGGGCGATTTTTGCAGCCTGGCGAATGCGCGTTCGCTACCCCTTGCATCCGCCATCACAGCGCGTTACCAGGATTTAGACGAGCTGATGGACCTCGGCGCCATCGATCTGCACATCAGCGGCTGTATCAACTCATGCGGCCACCATCACAGTGGACACATCGGCATTCTCGGTGTGGATAAAGATGGGCAAGAGTGGTACCAAATCACCTTGGCAGGCTCTGACGGAGCGTCAATTGGCGGTGAAGCGCGGCCGGGGCGGGTCGTAGGCCCTGCTTTTGCTGCAGATGAGGTTGTCGGGGCCATCGAGGCGATTCTCGACACCTACAACCAATTGCGCGTGAGGGGTGAGGCCTTTATCGCCACCCTCGACCGCGTCGGACACGACCCCTTCAAAGCTGCCGCACACCAGGCACGCTTGGCAACCGCTTGACACTCACCTGACCTCCCTATGCACAAGACACCCGAAATTCAACTGACGACAGCCAACACAGCGGAGGCCGCAGCGTGGTTGCGGGAGGCGCTAGCGATCGATAACACGGCCGAGGTCCTAATAGATGGCTCACACACGTCGAAGGCCATTAGTCTGAGTTTTCCCAAGTTCACGGACGGCAGAGCCTACTCTCAAGCCGCTCTGCTGCGTGGGCGTTTAGGGGCCACAGGCCCTCTTATCGCGACCGGCGATGTCTTGGTTGACCAGGTTCTGCAAATGGCGAGGTGTGGTTTCAGCCATGCCATTCTGCGAGCGGATCAATCGCTGGAGGCGGCACAGCGCCAATTGGCTCGATACAGTCGCTTTTACCAGGTCGATGCCTGCCAGACAGAAGCCCCGCTGCGCCGGGAAGATTAAGGCCTGCCCCGCCCGAGTGGCCAACAAACCATTAAAATCATGTATTTGCATCTTGTTACCAACTCAAAACCATGACACACGTCGTTACCGAAGCCTGTATCAAATGTAAGTACACCGACTGCGTGGACGTTTGTCCCGTGGACTGCTTCCGCGAGGGGCCCAACTTCCTGACCATCGATCCAGACGAATGTATCGATTGCGCCGTGTGTATCCCTGAGTGTCCCGTCTCCGCCATCTATGCAGAGGAAGACCTTCCCGAGGATCAGACCCACATGATCAAGCTCAATCTCGAGTTGTCACGCTTACCCACATGGAAAAGCATCACCAAACGCAAAGAGCCATTAGCCGACGCCGATGACTGGAAAGATAAACCCAACAAGCTTTCAGAATTGATCCGCTAAACCCGACAAACGGTTTCCCGCCACTCCCTAACTGGCGAGCTTGCTCGCCATTTTTTTGCAAAATTTGCGTCTTATGGATACCCTCGTTACTGCCCCCGTCACCCCTGAGATTCGTGCTGATGTAATCGAGACCGATGCCGTCATCATTGGTGCTGGGCCAGTTGGCCTCTTCCAAGTGTTCGAACTGGGCCTGCTAGAGATCAAGGCGCACGTGATCGACTCCTTAGCCTACGCCGGCGGGCAGCCCATGGAGCTTTACCCCGACAAGCCTATCTTTGATATTCCCGCTGTGCCCGTATGCACAGGGAAAGAACTCACCGACGCGTTGATGAAGCAGATTGAGCCGTTCAAACCAACGTTCCATTTTGGCAGCGAAGTGAGCACCGTTTTGCAACAACCTGATGGTCGATTCTTTGTAGAAACTGGCAAAGGCACACAGTTTTTAACTAAAACCATCTTCATCGCAGCGGGCGTGGGAGCCTTCCAGCCGCGAACGCTCAAAGTTGACGGCGTTGAAAAGTACGAGGGTTCACAGGTCCACTATCGTGTTAAAAACCCAGCTGACTTTGCTGGCAAGAACCTGGTGATTCTGGGCGGTGGAGACTCGGCTCTTGATTGGACCCTGAACTTCGTCGCAGAAGGTCCGAACAAAGCGGAGAGCGTCATTTTGATCCACCGCCGCGATGGCTTCAAAGCGGCGCCCGCCAACGTCGCCAAAATGCGTGAATTGTGTGATGCCTATGAAATGCAATTCATCGTGGGTCAAGTCACGGGGCTGGATGAGCGTGACAATCAACTGGTTGGTGTCAAGGTCACAGGCGCCGACGGTGTGACGCGCGTTGTCCCCATGGATGCGATGTTGATCTTCTTTGGCCTCAGCCCCAAGTTGGGACCGATTGCGCAATGGGGCCTCGACATCGAACGCAAACAGTTGGTCGTCGATACCGAAAAATTTTCGACCAACGTACCCGGCATTTTTGCAGTCGGTGACATCAACACCTACCCCGGCAAAAAGAAGCTAATTCTGTCTGGCTTCCACGAATGTGCACTGGCGGCATTCGGTGCATCACCCATCATCAACCCCGAAAAACGGGTGCTGTTGCAGTACACAACCACGAGTCCGAAACTCCACAAAGTGTTGGGTGTTGAAACGCCGACATTCGATTGATGGCGCACGCCGCTTTTTTTAACTGCGGACGAAAATGCTCGAAAATGCCGTTATAATTTTGGCTGTTCCTCGATAGCTCAGTTGGTAGAGCGCCGGACTGTTAATCCGTAGGTCACTGGTTCGAGCCCAGTTCGAGGAGCCACTGTTTAAGCCAAAAAAGCCCAGTTACTGAAAGGTCGCTGGGCTTTTTTGTTGTTTGTTATGACTCAACAGTTAATTTGATGTGCACCGCATAGCGGGTAGTTTCGTAAGCCGTCGTTCTACCGGTCGTGATAGATTCCAGTCGCCAACACCGAGCTCAATTTACGGGCGCTTTTACCTGAGCTGCCGCCGCCCGTGCGTAGGCCTTGACGCCACCCTTCGCTGTCCAGTCATCGTACCCGCCGTGCAAGATGCGCACGTTGTCCCAGCCTGCGACTCTTAATGCGAATCCTGCTTGCGACGACAACGAGCCTGTGTTGCAGTAAAGCACGACGAGTTTATTTTTCGGAATGCGCTCACTTTCCGCGAGAATACGCCGCCATTCAATGTTGATCGCGCCAGGTATGTGCCCTTGCACGTACTGCGCGGCATCTCGGGTATCGACAAACACGGTATTCGCGTAAGACGCCTCGGGTATCTGCTCGGCGAAAATGGTCCCGCCGGGATACTCCACAAAATCGAGATAAGCGGCCATCTCCTCAAAAGCAGGTGAGGCTTCGCCTGCTTGTACTTGCCCTGAAGTCATCACCGCTAAAGCGGCGCCCACAGCCACCAGCGTGCGGCGGCAATCGCATAAACAGACTGACATTTCCAACCCCATATATAAGAATCAACTAATATTACATGACTTTGGCTACGCGTCCACGACCAACCAAGATAGCATTACAACCATGACGCTCCCGCCGCAAGCTGCCATTGTTTGGGTCGAACCCCATTCACCTTTACCCGACCCAACAGAGGTCAGATCGGGCTACGCCTATCCCGGCCTTATTGCAGCCGGTTTAGATTTGTCGACCGCGCGGCTATTCGAGGCGTATTCAAAGGGAATTTTTCCGTGGTTCAGTGAGGGCGAGCCTGTCTTGTGGTGGAGCCCTGATCCCCGCATGTGCCTCAATCCTGCGGCATTCAAGTTGCACCGTAGCCTGAGAAAGCGCATTCAAAACGGCTTACGCCAAGGGTCGCTTGAGATCCGCGTGGACGCCGATTTCGATCAAGTCATCCACCACTGCGCCGCGCAACAGCGGCCCGGGCAAAATGGCACGTGGATTGTTCCTCCCATGATTGAGGCCTACCGTGCGTTCCACCGCGACGGATATGTTCATGCGGTCACGGCGCACTGGGACGGCGAACTGATCGGGGGGCTCTACGCAGTCAACATTGGACACGCGGTATTTGGTGAGTCGATGTTCACACTCAAACCAGACGGCTCGAAAATCGCACTGGCTGCCTTGGTGGCCTTGGCGCTGCGCGAGTCCGTACCACTGATCGACTGTCAACAAGAAACCGCCCACCTCAGAACGCTCGGCGCAGCACCCATACCGCAAGCTATATTTTTGGAAACAGTGCGATCTGCCGCACAAGCGCCTCCGATGAATTGGGGATTTAACGCGTCTACTTGGTTGACACTTGACCCCCGCTTGTCGGCGCATAATATGAGCTCATGACGTACCCAAACGAGTTGCCCCTTCAGGCCATTCAGCTCTATGCAACGGCCACATACGCTTGCAGCTATTTGCCCAACTTGTTGGCGCGCTCGCAGGTCGCAACCCCCAGCCACCTGGTACACGGCGATGTTTACGACCAACTGGTTCGTCAAGGGTTCCGCCGCAGTGGGCTCCTCACCTATCGCCCCAATTGTGACAACTGCAAGGCGTGTGTCCCTGTTCGGATTGCCGTAGACAGGTTCCTACCTAACCGGAGCCAACGCCGCGTCAACCAAGCCCACGCTGACCTGGTCGTTCGGGTTTTAAAGCCAGCCTTTGTCACCGCCCATTACGAGTTATACATCGCCTACCAGCGACAGCGGCATGCTGGGGGGGGCATGGATCAGGACAACGTTGAACAATACGAGCAGTTTTTGCTGCAAAGTCGTGTCAACTCCCGCATGGTGGAGTTTTGGCGTGAGGGCGCTGACGGTGATCAGCTCCTGATGGTGTCAATCATCGACGTGTTATCGGATGGTATTTCAGCGGTTTACACGTTTTACGACCCGCAGGTGAAATCAGGCTTGGGGACATTCAATATCTTGTGGCAAATCGCGCAAGCGAGGTCATTGGGCCTGCCCTACATCTATCTGGGCTATTGGATCGAAAAGAGTCAGAAAATGAACTACAAGCGTCAATTTGAGGGCCAAGAGCACCTGATTGATGGCGAGTGGTTAGCTGTTTCTAGACAACCCGCACCATCCAATACGAATAGTTTTGATTGACTTGGCAAGCACGTATTTCACTTTGTAAAATACCGTTTTACAAACACGCGATCGCACTGTGTCCGAACCTGCAAAACCCAGCGTCCAAGTCATAGAACGCTTATTCCTGTTGCTTGAAGTCTTGGCTAAAAACGGTCAAGCGATGTCACTGAAAGAAATCAG
>JBMTSM010000077.1:0-7892 GCA_049448275.1 Burkholderiaceae bacterium | reverse complement strand
ACAGGGATTTGCAACAAACCGTTGAGGATGCCAGCACGCTCGGCCTCGGCGTCGATTCGCTCCATGTCCTTTTGGATTTCGGCCACGTTCACTTGCTGGTAGTGCAGTGCGTGTAGGGTGGCCGCTGTGGGGCTGGGCACCCATGCGGTGTTGGCGCCCGCCTTTGGATGGCCGACTTTCTGGGTCAGCATATCGGCCATCAAGTCGGGCATGGCCCACATACCCTTGCCAATCTGTGCGCGGCCGCGCAGGCCGCAACTCAGACCCACCAACACATTGTTACGCTCATAAGCGCCAATCCACGCGCTGCTCTTCATGTCGCCCTTGCGCATCATCGCGCCCGCTTGCATGGCGGTGTGCATCTCATCGCCGGTGCGATCCAGGAAGCCGGTGTTGATAAAGGCCACGCGATCTGCAGCAGCAGCGATACAGGCTTTCAAGTTCACGCTCGTGCGACGCTCTTCGTCCATGATGCCCAGCTTGACGGTCGCGGTGGGCAGGCCCAAAACGCCTTCAACGCGCGCGAACAGCTCGCAGGCAAATGCCACTTCTTCGGGGCCGTGCATCTTGGGCTTCACGATATAAACGGAGCCCTTGCGCGAGTTGCGAATACCTACCGTACCTTTGGCGTTGATATCGACCACCGCAGCTGCGACGGTGATCATGGCGTCCATGATGCCTTCGGGGATTTCGGCGCCATCGGCGCCCCACAAGATAGCGGGGTTGGTCATCAGGTGACCCACGTTACGCACAAACAGCAAAGAGCGGCCATGCAACACCAGCGTGCCACCATTGGGCGCGGTGTAAGTCCGATCGGGGTTCAAGCCACGTGTGAAGGTTTTGCCACCTTTGGTAACCGCTTCTGTCAGGGTGCCACGCAAAATACCCAACCAGTTGCGGTAGGCGAGAACCTTATCCTCTGCGTCAACGGCGGCGACAGAGTCCTCCAAATCCAAGATCGTGGACAGTGCCGATTCGAGCACCAGGTCGGCGACGCCAGCGGCGTCGGATTGGCCAATCGGTGTGCTGCGGTCGATGCGCAAATCCAAGTGATTGCCATTGTGTTTGAACAGGACACTGCTCGGATTCGCCGCATCGCCTTGGTAGCCAACAAACGCATCGGGTTGAGCCAAGCCAGTGCGTCTACCGTCTTTAAGTGTGACCACTAACGCGCCGTCGACAATGGCGTAGCCCGTGCTGTCGGCGTGTGAGCCTGCGGCGAGGGGAGCGGATGTATCCAGCACTTGGCGCGCAAATGCAATGACTTTGGCACCCCGTACCTCGTTGTAGCCCGGCCCTTTCGCCGCACCGTCCGCCTCTGAGATGGCATCGGTGCCGTACAAGGCGTCATAGAGGGAGCCCCAACGCGCGTTAGCGGCGTTCAGTGCATAGCGGGCGTTCAAAATCGGCACCACGAGTTGGGGCCCGGCTTGTGTCGCCAGCTCATCGTCTACGTTGGCGGTGGTGGCTTGGACTTGGCTGGGGTTGGGCACCAGATAACCGATTTCGGTCAAAAAGCTTTGGTAGGCCGCCATGTCTTGGATGGGGCCGGGGTTGGCTGCATGCCAAGCGTCCATCTTTAATTGGATGGCATCGCGTTTGGCAAGTAGCGCGGCATTTTTCGGCGCCAAGTCGTGAACGATGCTGGCAAAGCCTGGCCAAAAGGTGCTCGAAGAGACGCCGATTGCGGGTAACAGTTCGTCGTCGATAAACGCCTGCAGTTCGCTTGCAACCTGAAGACCGTCTTTATTGATTCGATTGGTTTGCATGGTTTGTCGCCTTCCTTAATGTTGAAAAATTGTTTGTACGTCGTTCAAGCTGGTCGCGATGTACGCGGGCTTATCACCCAAAGTCTCGAAGGGCAGTTGTTGCCGGTTGAGCCACAAAGTGGTGTAGCCGTACCATGTGGCGCCCAAGGCATCCCAGCCATTGCTGCTGACGAACAAGATGTCACTCACTGGCATATTCAGCGCCTGGGGGCCAAGCGCGTATACGGCCGGGTCCGTTTTGAAACGCTTCACACTGTCGGCGCTTAAAACGTGGTCCAGCAGACCGTCAAGACCGGCGCTTTTAATCGCGACGTCCAGCATACCGGGGTCGCCGTTGCTCAGGATACCGGTCGGAACCCCCAACGATTGGAGCGTCTCCAATACGGCTTTGTTTTCTGGAAATGCCGACAGTGCGCGGTATTGATTCATCAAACGGGCTTCAGCATCTGTGGCCAGCGTGACGCCGACCTTCGCGCAGGCGTAGCGTAACGCGTCGCGCGTGATGTCCCAGAAGGGCTTGTAGAAAGGCGCATTGGATTGACCGCCAGCCGTCGTTGAGCTGTTGATCAAGCGGGTGTATTCAATTTGCTTGTCCCGCCATATGACGCTGATTGACTGGCCATGCCCTGGGAACAGTTGCTCCGCCAACATCGAGACGCTGTAAACGTCAAACAGTGTGCCGTAGGCATCGAACAAGACCGCTTTTGGGCGCAGCGGTGTGAGGGGCGTGTGTTGAAAGCTCATGCCTCACTGTATTACAAACATGCAAGTGCATTAACCAGTAAAAATGTGAATAATTAGTGACCTAAATATATCTAATGCACGATGGACAAGCTCAAGCAATTGGAAACCTTTGTCGCGGTGACCCAGCGCGGCAGCCTGACAGCGGCCGCACAGACCGAGGGGGTTGCGCCGGCCGTGATCGGAAGGCGATTGGATGCCCTAGAGGCGCGATTAGGGGTCAAGCTGATGACTCGAACGACCCGTCGGATCACGTTGACACATGAGGGCAGCGCCTTTCTAGAAGATTGTCAGCGCTTGCTTGCCGATTTGGCCAACGCAGAAGCCAGCGTGAGTGCCGGGGGGGTGAAGGCCAGCGGTCATCTGCGCATCACCGCCCCTGCTGGTTTTGGCCGCGCCTATGTGGCCCCTCTGGTGCCGCGGTTTCGTGCTTTGCACCCGGATGTGAGCATCAGCCTGAACCTCAGTGACCGCATTGTGGATATCGCTGGCGAGGGCGTGGATTGCGCTGTACGCGTGGGAGACCTGCCTGACTCATCGCTGGTCAGCGTGCGGTTGGCTGACAACCGCCGCTTGTGTGTCGCCACACCACAGTATCTGAAGGTTCACGGTACACCTCGAACGCCGCAGGACTTGTCGCGTTTTGATTGTTTGACCTTGTCTTCCGATGCCTCGCAAACGCGGGGGTGGGCATTTCAGATGCCGCCCACGCCCGATAAACCATTGCCAGAAATCATTCACCTCAAGCCAGGTGGACCATTGGATTGCTCAGATGGACAGGTGCTACACGCCTGGTGTTTGGCGGGTTACGGCATCGCATGGCGCAGCACCTGGGAGGTTGCTGCCGATGTTGATAGCGGTCGTCTGGTGCCAATTCTGGAGGCGTTTTCTGCGCCAGCGAATGGCATTTATGCGGTGTTCCCTCAGCGCAAACACCTGGCCCTACGCGTTCGCTTATGGATTGATTTTTTGAAGCACCACTATGCCCAACCCGATTTCTGGGAGGGGCAAGATACCGTTAAAACAGGCCGCGCAGCAACAAAAACGCCGTCGCCCACATCATGACTGCGACTGCGCCGTCCAACCAGTGCCACACCCGAGCTGATTGGATGCGCTTGCCCAGCATGCCAACGGCGAGTGCCAATGCCATGAACCAGATCGCTGAGCCCACGATGGCGCCGGCACCAAAGATCCGGCCACCGGTCTCGCCGTAGGCCAGTGACGCGGAGCCGATGATCACGGTGGTGTCGATCCACGCATGCGGGTTAAGAAGAGAGAAGCCGAGGGCCATGACAATCGCCCGCTGGCGGCTGATCGCAGGCAGCACAGGCCCCTTGTCGACACCAGACAGGCGGGTGTCAGGCCCATCGGTGTGGATGGGTAACGAGCGCATGCCATCGATAAAGCGTTTGCCTGCCTGCGCGCCGTAAGCGAATAGAAACAGGGCACCCGCGCCCAGCATGGCGCCCATGATCTTGTCGTTCATACCCCCCAACTGTGACAGACCAAAAACGCTGAAGCTGATGAGGATGATGTCCCCAAACGTGCAGGTGAGTGCCGTGAGCCCCACCTGTTGGCGCATCAAGCCCATGCGTATCAGATGCACGTTTTGTGGCCCCAACGCCATGATGGTGACCAAGCTCAAGGCCATGCCCGCAAATAGGGCTTGCCAAAGGGTCGAGTCAAAAAAGGCGGCGTAGAGCGTCATGTTGTGGGAGGTGGCAGGTTTATTCAGTGGCGCTGATCATCGACGTTTTTGGATAAAAATTAAATACTTTAAAATTTAAGTTAAATAGATTTAATTTAATTTAACTTTGTCGTTCCATTTAGACCCCAAGCAACTCGACGCGCTGTTGGCGGTGGTTGAGCACGGCAGCTTCTCAAAGGCGGCCGCTGCGCTGCGCTTAACCCTGGCTGCCGTATCCCTGCGGGTGGGGGGACTTGAAGCGGCTTTGGGGCAGCGCTTATTGGTGCGTGGTAAGCGCATCACGCCGACACCCAGTGGCCAACAGTTGTTGGTCCATGTGCGTGGCGTGCGGGCATTGGAGGCTGATTTCTTGTCCAGCTTTCAAGGCACGACCGATACAGGCAAAAGCCGTCCGATGCACACCCTACGTGTGGCGGTGAATGCCGACTCACTGGCCACATGGTTTTTACCCGGCGTACGTGACGCTTTGAAGCGGCAACGCCTGTTGTTAGATTTGGTTATCGATGACCAAGATTACACCCTTGAGGCCCTGAAGCAGGGGGAGGTGGTTGGTTGCGTAACCTCGCAACAAGCGCCGATGGCTGGATGCACCACGGTGCCGCTGGGGGTGATGCGCTACCACTGCATCGCCGCGCCCAGTCTGATCGACAAATGGCGGTTGCCCTCCGGGGCCGTGTCGGTGCACCGCATGTTGCGAAGCCCCGCGGTGATTTTTAACCGTAAGGATGGGTTGCAGGACTTGTTTTTAAAAAACCATTTTCATATCACCCATGCCCCCTATCCACGCCACTTCGTGCCCGCAGTCGATGGCTTCGAATGTGCCATCACTGAGGGCTTGGGGTGGGGGATGGTGCCCGAGATCGCGCTACAGACGCGCCTGAACCCTGACCAGTGCGAGGTGATCTTCCCCGCCCTTTGGGTCGACGTGCCCTTGGTGTGGCAACACTGGACGAGGGCATCCAATCCCACCAATGCACTGACTAAAATTATTCAAAAGGCCGCGGCAACCCATTTACGCGGGCCTTTATTTACGCCTTGAGCCAGCCGTCCGTAGAGGACGGCGCTGGGGCACTTTAAAATTACGTGATGATCGCAATCAAAGAACAACTCTTCGCGGCCGTCCAAACCGCGCTTCAAACGGTAGCCCCCGAATCATCCGTGGTGGCTAACTTGGAAGTGCCCAAGGTCGCGTCACACGGTGACTACGCGTTGACCGCTGCGATGCAGTTGGCCAAGCCACTCAAAAAGAACCCCCGCGACGTGGCGAATGCCTTGGTCGAGGCGCTGTCGCAGCAAGCCGTATTTCAGCAATGGGTTGCGGGGACGGAGTTGGCCGGTCCCGGCTTCATCAACATCCGTCTGACACCGGAAGCCAAGCAGCAAGTGGTACGGGAAGTCTTGGCGGCGGGTCCTCGGTTTGGTGCCCGTCCCATCGACGATTCAGTGCCCAACCAGAAATTGCTGGTTGAGTTTGTGTCTGCCAATCCCACTGGCCCGCTACACGTGGGACATGGGCGGCAGGCCGCATTGGGCGATGCCATTTGTAATTTGTTTGCATCCCAAGGTTGGGACGTTTGGCGAGAGTTCTATTACAACGACGCGGGTGTACAAATCCAGACGCTGGCCAACTCAACGCAGGCGCGTGCGCGTGGCCTCAAACCTGGTGATGTGGGGTGGCCTGAGCCGGCGTACAACGGCGACTACATCGATGACATCGCGAAGGATTTCTTGGCCAAGAAGACAGTCAGCGCCGATGACCGCAGTTACACCGCCAGCGGTGACGTCGATGATCTCGACAGCATCCGCCAATTCGCTGTCGCCTACTTACGCCGTGAACAAGATCTTGACTTGCAAGCCTTCCACGTCAAGTTCGATCATTACTACCTCGAGTCCAGCTTGTACACCGACGGCCGTGTTGATGACGCGGTTGCCAAGCTTCAGGCCGCGGGTAAGACCTTCGAGGCGGACGGCGCCCTGTGGTTGCGTAGCACCGATTACGGCGATGACAAAGACCGTGTCATGCGCAAGACAGACGGGTCATACACCTACTTTGTTCCAGATGTGGCCTATCACATGGCCAAGTGGGAGCGTGGCTTCGAGAAGGTGATCAACATTCAGGGCATGGATCACCATGGGACCATCGCGCGCGTCCGCGCTGGGTTGCAAGCAGCCAATGTCGGCATCCCGGCCGGTTATCCTGACTATGTTTTGCACACCATGGTACGTGTCATGCGGGGCGGCGAAGAGGTCAAGATTTCTAAGCGCGCTGGCAGTTATGTGACGCTGCGTGATCTGATCACATGGACCAGCAAAGACGCGGTTCGCTTCTTCTTGCTGAGCCGCAAACCCGACACCGAATACGTTTTCGATGTCGATTTGGCCGTTGCCAAGAACAACGACAACCCGGTTTATTACGTGCAGTATGCCCATGCCCGTATTTGCTCGGTGCTGGCAACTTGGGGGGGCGATGTCGCGCACTTAGGCGATGTTGACTTATCAGCCTTGGCGGGTGCGCAAGCCCAAAGCTTGCTCATGCAAATCGCGAAATATCCGGATATGTTGCGGGATGCGGCTGAGGGCATGGCGCCCCATGATGTCGCGTTTTATCTGCGGGACTTGGCCGCCAGTTACCATAGCTATTACGATGCCGAGCGCATTTTGGTGGATGATGAGGGCGTCAAAGCAGCTCGATTGGCCTTGATTGCCGCCACGGCGCAGGTTTTGCGGAATGGTCTGAAGATCTTGGGCGTTGATGCCCCGGACCGCATGTAGTAACTGACAACGACCCAAAGAGAGAATCCCGTGAACAATCTCAAACCGCAGGCACAGCAGGGTGGCACCTTTTTAGGGCTCGTGATTGGGGTTTTGTTGGGGCTGGGTATTTCCTTGGCCGTCGCGGTGTACGTCACCAAAGTCCCGATTCCGTTTGTGGATCGGGGCGTTGCGGGGAGCGCTGAAGCGGACAAAGCTGAGATGGCGCGTAACAAGAATTGGAACCCCAACGCGGCCGTCATCACCGTTGAGCCACCGAAAAATTTAGCTGGTGTCACGTTACCTGAAGGGGTTGACCCGCCACCCATCCCATCAGATGCCGTCTCCAGCGACGCGGATATTCCGGCGCCCGCTGTGATGGCTGATCCGCTGGGTACCTTGGCGCTGGCTAAGTTAGATGGCCAAAGCTCGGATGCAGCAGAGGCCAGTGCCAACACCGGTGCGAACCAAAGTGGCGACGCGGGTGGTGGTGCGCCCAGTACAGAGCCTGCCGCGGTTGTGCGGGCGCCCGCGCCCACGCCCACGCCCACGCCTACCCCCGTGCAGTCAAGTGAAAGCAAAGGCGTAACGGCTTACATCATTCAAGCCGGTGCGTTTACCGATGTCAATGACGCCGAGGCGCAGCGCGCCAAGCTGGCGATCATGGGTGTCGACGTGCGTGTCAGTGTGACTGAGAAGGACGGTGTGAAATATTTCCGCGTCCGCTCAGGCCCCTTCCGAGATAAGGCGTCCGCGCAAGCCACGTCTAAACGCCTGACGCAAGCAGGTGTTGACAATACTGTCATGACCATCAAGCGCTGAAGGCCCTTCGGTTTGGAACTTTTCTTGTGGGGTAAATCTCTATCTCGTGTCAGTATGGGTGTTGCGACCCGTGCGCTCAGTCAATAAAGGATTTGTATGCA
>JBMTSM010000076.1:0-7978 GCA_049448275.1 Burkholderiaceae bacterium | reverse complement strand
GCAGCGTGACGTTACTTCAAGGCCAGCGAATGGCAGCATCCGCACCGCATGAGGCCGATGCCCCACCACCAAGCCCCCCGCGCCACATCGCCCCCATGGCTTGGGGCGCTTTGGCGATTGCGCTGATCGCGATTGCGGCCTGGTTGGGCACACGCAATGTAGACGGTCGTATGGGTGCTGAACTGCCGCCTGCCAAGACCGTAGCAGCGAAACCACCCCCATGGAACCTGGCAGTCGATGGCATTGTGGTGGGCAGCAAGCCTGCCGTGGTTCAGCAGAGAAAAGGCTTTCAAGATGCGGAAGAGCGAGTCATCGAGATTTACCAAACATTGCGTAATGGCCGTCGCGCCCAAGCGCTGAGGCTGGCCGAGTCGCTAGCGACCGACTTACCTAACTTTCAGCTGGGGCGATTGTTGTACGCCGACTTGCTATCGGTAAGTACCAATCAACCCATTGACCTGAAATCGCTCACCTCAGCGTCCAGCGATGCCAGCAGTAACTTCAAATCGCTGATTGAGGAATCGCGGTTGCGCCTAAAAGCGTTGACCGAAGTGCCCGCCCCGGGCACCCTGCCTGACAATCTCTTAACACTACCGGACAGCACCCGCCACGTGATCGCCGTCGACACCTCGCGTTCGCGCTTGTACTGGCTGATCAATCAAGCCAAACCCGGCAAGCCACTTGACTTGGTGCTTCAAAAAGATCTCTACATCTCAGTGGGTCGCAACGGGGTTGAAAAGCAGATTGAGGGCGACGGCCGCACCCCACTAGGCGTGTACACCATCACAAGCAAGCTGAACGACGAAGCCCTTCCCGACCTGTATGGTCGTGGCGCCTTGCCGCTGAACTATCCCAACGCATTGGATATCCTGCGCGGCAAAACGGGCAGTGGTATTTGGCTGCACGGCACACCGTCCGAGCAGTACGTTCGCGCACCGCTTGCCTCCGATGGCTGCGTGGTACTGTCCAACCCCGACATTGCCAGCATTTTTGGCGAACCGGGTATCGTTGGAACCTCGGTGGTGATCAGCCCTGAACTGAATTGGGTCAAGCGCGACGCCCTCCCTGATTTGGGTGCAACATTCCGCGCGCGATTCGATGAATGGCTCGCCAATCGCCGTGGCGGCGACTTGGCTAAGCTGCGGGACACCTACAGCGATGACTTTTTCCGTAAAGGGAAAAAACTGGCGCACTGGTGGCCCACGATCAAGGGCGAAGCTGTCGGTACCATCAAAGTCTCAGACCTATCCATGGTCAAGTGGGCGGATCAAAATGACGAGGTCGTCGTCGTTAACTTTGCCGAGCAACTCAAGCCACGCGCACGCGTTGCACGCAAGCGCCAGTACTGGCGGCTCGAGCAAGGCGAATGGAAGATTTTTTACGAAGGAAACGCATGAACAAGCACATCACCACACGCACTAAGACAGGCGCCGTGACGGCAACAACCGTCCATAACGCCAGCCAGACGCGCCGGTGGGCCCTGATGAGCCTCGGCACCGTCATGCTGTTAATCGGCCTGCTGGTCAGCCAAGTGGCGCAAGCCAATGATGCGGTTGGTCCTCGTGTGCGATTGGCGACCAACATGGGCGACATCGTTTTGGAGCTTGACGCCAAAGCGGCGCCCAAGACGGTTGCGAACTTCATTCGCTACGTGAACGAAAAGCACTACGACGGTACGATCTTCCATCGTGTTATCGACGGCTTCATGATCCAAGGGGGCGGTTATACGCCCGACATGCGACAGAAGCCGACCTTGCCACCAATCGAAAACGAGGCCGCTGAAATTCTCGCGCGCGGTGGTCCGCGCAACGATGTGGGCACCATCGCCATGGCGCGCACGCAGGACCCCCACTCAGCCACCGCACAGTTCTACATCAACGTGGCTAAAAACAGCTTTCTAGACTTTCAAGCGAAAACCATGCGCGGATATGGCTATGCGGCCTTCGGTCGTGTCGTTGAGGGCATGGAGATCGTCAATGCCATTAAAAAATTGCCCACCGGAGCCAGCCCAGCGGTCCCCAGAAGCTTTCCGCGTGACGTCCCACAAGAAACCGTCATCATCAAAAACGCCACTTTGGAGAAATAAATACCATGGCAAACCCACAAGTTGAACTGCACATTGCTGACCATGGCGTCATCACAATCGAACTCGATCAGGACAAAGCGCCCGCTACCACCGAGAACTTTTTGTCCTACGTCGCCGATGGCCACTACGATGGCACGATTTTTCACCGCATCATTGATGGCTTCATGATTCAAGGCGGTGGTTTTGGCTCCGGGATGCAAGAGAAAGCAACCAAAGCCCCAATCCGCAACGAGGCGGACAACGGCTTGAAGAACGACCAGTACACCTTGGCCATGGCGCGCACGCAAGACCCGCATTCCGCGACCGCCCAGTTCTTTATCAACGTCGCGAACAACGACTTCCTCAACCACACAGCGCCGAGCATGCAGGGCTGGGGTTACGCGGTTTTCGGCAAAGTGATTGCGGGTACCGAAATCGTTGATAAGTTGCGTGGTGTCGCCACCGGTCGACGCGGCTTTCATGACGATGTACCCAAAGACGAAGTCGTGATTGAAAAGGCTGTGGCACTGTAAGCGGGCCACAGGCGCAATGGCCGATACCACGGCAACCCATGTCATTCATGCTGCGGGCCAATGGCAGGCCATTGGGGTGGTATCCGACCTTCACCTGCAGGCAGCGGCACCCCAAACGGCCGCCGCTTGGCATGCATTTTTGAAACAAGCGTCACCCACGACCGGGATAGACGCCCTGTTCATTTTGGGTGACTTGTTTGAGTTGTGGGTTGGCGACGATGCCCTTGATGCCACCCCCGACCGATCGCCCGAAACACCATTTTGGCGAGACTGTGTCGCAGCGCTGGCAGACGCCAGCACGCGACTACCCGTTTACCTAGCCTTGGGTAACCGGGATTTTTTAATCGGTGAGCGATTCTGCGATGCCACGGGCATCTTCGCGTTGCCAATGCACACCGTACTCGACTGGGGTGCACGCCGATACCTGTTGGCGCACGGCGACGCGTGGTGCACCAGCGATACCGCATACCAAGATTTCCGAGCAACCTCCCGCACCCCCCAGTGGCAGCGCGCGTTTTTGTCACAAACCCTCGAGGCACGCCTGCGATTAGCCGCGCAAATGCGGGCTCAAAGCCAAGCCCATCAGGCAGCGCAAACCATGTGGTTCGATGTCGAGCCCGCAGCCGTAGCCGACGACGCTTTATCCTTGGGTGCCACCGATGTGATACACGGTCATACGCATCGCCCGGCTGATCACGCCCTTTCGTCAAGCGGCGAACGAATTGTTTTGAGCGACTGGGATGCGCAAGCATCACCGCCCCGCCT
Organism: Burkholderiaceae bacterium; assembly: GCA_049448275.1. Taxonomy (GTDB): domain Bacteria; phylum Pseudomonadota; class Gammaproteobacteria; order Burkholderiales; family Burkholderiaceae_C; genus RS62. The sequence goes on along the minus strand of JBMTSM010000076.1, from coordinate 4,615 downwards.
GGAATGGCTCCGCGTCGATGCAAACGGCCACACCCGGGTCGCCCTCACGGCAAGCACTTGAGTCGTCTCAAAATTGCGAAATTCATCAACGATTGAATAAATTTTCAATCACGCGACTTAACGCATTTATCCGGAAGTTACTTTTCAAAGCCTCGCTAACTGCACGTCATTAAAGCCCTTTTTTTTGGTGGTCAACACATGGGGTTTGAATGATTCATTCGGCCCGATTCAATATGCGCAAATTAACATAACAAACGACTCAAACATAATTGACAATCATTAGTCTGTTTTTAAAAATACAGATCAACAGAAGAGCAGGCCGCGTGCCAACCCCTTATTTATGACCGAGCCCAACGCCAACAGCACGCCCGACCGAACGGGCGTTGCCGCATTGAAGCGGCGGGTCCTTGTGCGCCGGTTAAGCCTGTGGTTTTGGGATGTAACCCACAGCGGATTAGCCATGGCCGGAATTGCCTTGGTGTCGATTGTGTTGGTGCTCGCAAGCCAAGCCAGCGTGCGGGTTCCCGTCGAAGAACAGATTTTGCTGTGGCTTCAAAGTCGCCAGGAGGACCGGGTAATGACCAGCCAAGAGGTCACGACCGAGCCACGTGCCGCCGATCGTGTCAATGTAACGGCTTCCAGCGAATTGCCCCCCTACCAAGCTGCTTTATCGCGCTGGATCAGCCGTACCTATCGCGTCGCATCACCGCCGGTTAACGTATTAATCGCCGAAGCGTATGCCATTGGTGAGCGAACCCACATTGACCCCGCATTGTTGTTGTCAATCGCCGCCGTCGAATCCCGTTTCAACCCCTACGCCCGCAGCTCGATGGGCGCTGAGGGATTGATGCAGGTGTTGACCCGCGTCCACCTTGATAAATTTGAGGCGTTTGGAGGCCCCATGGCAGCCTTCGATCCCGTCACCAACTTGCGTGTGGGCACGATGGTCCTGCAAGATTGCATCGCGCGCGCGGGTGGCAGTGTCGAGTTGGGTCTCTCGTGCTACGTGGGGGCCGTCACCGTCGACGGCAGCTTTTACTTGGAACGCGTGCTGAAGGTCTATCAGCGCATGCAAACCATCTTGGCTCCATACAAGTTACCCGGCTACAAGCAGACTCTGACCTTGCACAAAGCCCCCCAGAGCAATGCGGCGACCAAGGGCGCAGTTGGCGTGCTTGGGATCTCGGCAGAGCTGGCCAGCGTCGAGGCGAGGTGAGCCAAGCTGCGCTAAAATACAGCGGTGCGTGACTGGCGATAAGCGGTGGGGGTGCAAGGCTCCGACCAGACGTGGACGACCACGAGGAAGCGCACCGATTCTGATGCCATGCGCCATGAATCGATCTGCCGTTCGCCTGGGTCAGTTACCTCAAATATTTGAGTTAATTTTTGAATTGCCAACAAAGGCCCCTGAACCATGTTCGACCGCAACACCCTTATTGAACACACCGACCCAGAACTGTTCGCCGCGATCAAGGCAGAAAATCGCCGCCAAGAACAGCACATTGAACTAATTGCCAGCGAAAACTACGCCTCGCCTGCCGTGATGGCAGCACAGGGCACACAGTTGACCAACAAATACGCAGAAGGCTACCCCGGCAAGCGCTACTACGGTGGTTGCGAGCACGTGGACGTCGCCGAATCTTTGGCCATCGCACGGGTCAAAACGCTCTTTGGCGCCGATGCTGCCAACGTCCAACCGCATTGCGGCGCCTCAGCTAACGAGGCAGTGTTTCTGGCCTTCTTGAAGCCCGGTGACACGATCATGGGCATGAGCTTGGCGGAAGGCGGCCACCTGACCCACGGCATGCCGCTCAACATCAGTGGCAAATGGTTCAACGTCGTCAGCTACGGCTTGGATGCCAACGAGGTGTTGGATTACGAAGCCATGGAGCGTACCGCGCGTGAGCACAAGCCCAAACTCATCATCGCCGGCGCTTCTGCGTACAGCTTGCACATCGATTTTGAGCGCTTTGCCAAGATTGCTAAAGAGGTCGGCGCGATTTTCATGGTCGACATGGCCCATTACGCCGGTTTGATTGCGGCAGGCGTCTACCCCAACCCGGTTCCTCACGCAGACGTTGTCACATCAACCACCCACAAGAGCTTGCGCGGCCCCCGCGGTGGCATCATCTTGATGAAGGCTGAGCACGAAAAAGCCATTAACAGTGCGGTATTTCCGGGTCTGCAAGGCGGCCCCCTGATGCACGTTATTGCCGCTAAGGCAGTTGCGTTCAAAGAGGCGCTTGACCCAAGCTTTAAAGCCTACCAAAACGGTGTGTTAGCGAACGCGCGAGCCATGGCAGAAACGCTGACCGAACGCGGCCTGCGCATTGTGAGCAACACGACGCAAAGCCATGTGATGCTGGTTGATTTGCAACCCAAGGGCTTAACCGGCAAGGAAGCGGAGGCTGTGTTGGGTGCCGCCCACATCACTGTGAACAAGAACGCCATTCCCAATGACCCCCAAAAACCCATGGTGACCAGCGGCATCCGGATCGGTACGCCCGCCATCACAACCCGTGGCTTTGGCGTCGCTGAGGCGGTGGCAACGGCTAACCTTATTGCCGACGCGTTGGATAACCCCAACGACGCTGCGAACATTGCATCTGTGCGGGAGCGCGTCAATGCGTTAACGGCACGCTTCCCCGTTTACAGCCCAGAGTAACCAACCAACGCCCAACCGCCGTGAAGTGTCCTTTTTGCGCCAATGCTGAAACCCAAGTGGTTGAAACCCGCTTGGGCGAAGACGCGTCACTGATCCGACGCCGCCGTCGCTGCAACAGCTGCGATAAACGCTTCACGACGTATGAGCGGCCCGAGGTGAACTTTCCCGTCGTCGTCAAGAAAGACGGGCGTCGTGTGGACTTTGAGCGCAGCAAGCTAGAAGGCTCATTCGCGCTGGCGCTGCGCAAGCGTCCTGTGAGCGCGGACATCATCGCCGCCGCCATCGAGCGCATAGAGGAGCGGTTGCTAACGTTGGGCCTGCGTGAAATTGCGTCCAACAAAATTGGTGCATTGGTGATGCGCGAACTCAAAAAACTGGACAAGGTTGCTTACGTGCGCTTCGCAAGCGTGTACCGCAACTTTGAGGACATTGACGAATTCACCGCCCTGGTAGACGAGGTCCGCTAATCAGCGCACACTGGGCGGATGATCTCCGCGCAGCCGCTTGCACCAACTACCCGCAACGCGAGCGGCTTCACCCTCATCGAATGCTTGGTATGCGTAGCCATCATTGGCCTGCTCGCCGGAATCGGCGTTCAACAATTCGATATGGCCCGCGCCCGTCAGCGTACACAAGCCACCCATGATGCACTGCTTCAAGCCATCGGAAGCGCCAAAGCGCTTGCACGGACATACGACCAAGCCGTCGTGATTCGCCCCCATGCTGATTGCGCGAATCGAACCTGGACTTGCGGTTGGTCCTTGACCCTCAGTGAAACGAAACAGTCGCTCCAAACACAGACGCCATTCAGCGGTGTCACGGTATTTGGGCGGTACAGCGATCCATCGCTTGAAGTCAGCGCCTTGGGCCTCGTGCGACCCAACCAAAGTTTGATGTTCTGCAGCCAACGCACCGACAACCGCTTTTACGACTTCAGTCTCAAGCTCATCATCGCCATCAGTGGCCGCGTGCGTTCTGTTGTGCAACCCGGTGAATCAGCTTGCAAATGAGAACCGCCCTCCCACAAGCTTTGCAGGGGTTTGCACTGATCGACGCGCTGGTCGCGCTGGTCATCGTTGGCATCATGACAGTGGGCTTCAGTAACGCATGGCTCCAATTTCAACGCACAACTCAATTGACTCAGATGCGGCAAACCGCGCACGCCCTGCTTGATGACCTGGCGCAAAACCTGCTCGTTCACGATGCACGTTTCGGTACCGCATCGCGCATCACCCTGACCACAGTTCCTTTACCCAGCGGCGATGCCCTGCCCGGGATCGCTTGTCGCGACAGGGCCTGCAATGCCAGCGAATTTTCCCATGCCACCTTGCAAGCGTGGGCGTACGCGGTTCACAGCGCGTTACCGTTAGCAACCCTGACCGTCACCACCGAGTCTGGCTGGCAACGCTGGGAAATTGCGTGGCCGCAAAACCCAAGTGCCATGCCTGCGGATGGCACCGAGAGCCCCCTAACCCGCGTGTTCATGTGGTTGTAACGACGCCCCAATCCGGTAGCAGCTTGGTTGACCTGTTAGTGGGCTTGGCATTGGGATTGTTGGTGGTGGGCATTGGCGTTCAAAGTTTCGCCTACTTCTCGGGGGAGACCCTGAACCAACAGGTACGCTTGGCCACAGCTACATCACAACGGGTCACCGCACATTTTTTGTCGGCTCAGGCACGCCATGCAGGCGGCCTGATGCCAGCCAGCGCAACCAACCGAAATTTGGTGTCGCCGCAGCCTGCAACGCTCAGCTCAAACGATGCCGGTGCCAACGGCGCTGTCCTGAACGTCGCGCAACCGGCCACCGCCGGTTTAGACACGGCAGATTGTCTGGGCCGTCGCAAAGCGGTTGGGAATCAAATACAAAGCAGCTTTTGGGTGAGCAACGAGAACCTGCGGTGTCGGCCCTCCAATGAATTCAGTAACCAGCCACTCAGCGCGGGTTGGGCG
>JBMTSM010000075.1:0-8146 GCA_049448275.1 Burkholderiaceae bacterium | reverse complement strand
TCCGACTCGGCAACTGCTTGACGGGTTTGCTTTGCCATCTCTTTGACAATGCCCGTCTCTGCCGTGGGCTCGAAGCCCCCGGTGTCGATCACGATGAACTCTTGGTTACCAAGACGGCCCGAGCCGTAGTGTCGATCACGGGTCAGTCCCGCGTAGTCGGCCACGATCGCATCCCGCGATTTGGTCATGCGGTTAAACAGAGTCGACTTACCGACGTTTGGACGCCCCACAAGGGCGATCACTGGTTTCATTGTGGTCGCCAAGCGAAAAGGGATCCGCGCTGCGTAATGGCGACTGCTGTGCCATTTACCAGAAGGGGTTTACCAACGATGGGCGAGCCATCGGTAGGCATACGAGCCATGACGCGGCCATCTTCACGCGACAGCCAGTGCAAATAGCCCTCGTAGTCGCCGACAACGATCGTTTGCCCCAACAACAACGCAGGGGTGATACCCCTGAACGTAAGCGCCGACTGGGTCCACTTGCTCCGGCCCGTCGCGGTCTCGTAGGCACTGACGCGGCTTGCAGCATCGACTGCGTAAAGTGCATTTTGATCACCCACAACACCATTCGCACCTGTAAAGGGGACCGTCCACTCCACGCGGCGGGAGGACAAGTCCAAACAGCCAATGGCATTTTGGAACGCCTGGCCGCAAACCCGCGTGCCGGCAAACACTGCGCCATCCACCCAGTCGGCCAAGCGCTCGATATCCTCAGCCCCGCGGGGCCGAACCAGTGGTGTCGCCCACAACAGCGCGCCGTTATCGGGGTTGACAGCGGCAAATTTCTCTCCCAACCCTACAGCGAGCGTGTTCCCGACGGCTGTCAGTAAACCGGGGTTTGCCAACACCAGCGCAGAATCGCCGTAACGACGCAGCCACAACTGCGCACCCGTTTCTTGATCAAACGCGGCCAGCCGACGGTCGCTCAGCAAAACGAATACGCGACCCCCTGCAATCAAAGGGGGGGTATAGCTGCGAGCCGGTAAGCCCACTGACCAAAGCAGTTTGCCTTTGGCAAACACACTCAGATGATTATCCGCATCCAATACGCCGACCCGTTCGCCGTCAAAGCCAGCACCGGCGATAATTCGGGCCGCATGTTTAGCTTGCCAGACGAGGGCGCCGGTTTCCGTGTCAACGACCGCGACGACGCCATCTGTCGTTGCTGATGCAACCAATTGCCCGGATGCGGCAAGGCGTAGCGCGTCTCCCACCTCTCCATCCAGGTTTGTTTTCCAAACCTGTGCCACGCTGACCAGGGGGTCAAAGGCTTGCAGCGGCTTGGGCTCTCGGTTGCCGCCGTCAGATGCGCAACCGACTGCAGTGGCCGCCAGCAACGCCATGGTCACTGCACGCCAGCGAGACTGTTTGAACAATGTCATCACTTTCCTTCAGGCGCGGTCTCGCCCGTCGAACCCAGCGCGTTTAACTTCACTTCGATCAAGCGGCGGTATGGCAAATCACGCCCCAATGCCGACCACGCTTTTTGGTAGGCGGCGATTGCACCGGCTGTATCGTTCGTCGCAAGGGCAATATCCCCCATACGGTCAGCGACCAGCCCCTCGAACTCAGGCGCCCACGTGCCACCCAGTAAACCCTTGGCTTTATCCCAAGCGGCCTCTTGCATGAAAACACCGGCGAGGCGCAGCTTGGCGATAGCAGTCAAACCCTCATCCGTACCATCCGCAATCACCCGGTTGAGTGCCGCTGAGGCGACGGTCAGGTCCCCTTTATCAACCGCCACTTTTGCGAGTGCCAATTCGCCGTGTTGGAGAAGCAGCGTGCCATCCGCCTCGTTACGAAAATCAGTGAGCACACGTTGCAAACGCGTCAAATCGCCTGCCCCAGCAGCCTCGGTAACTTGGTCGAAAATCGCCGCAGCCTTTTGCGCGCGGCTGTTTTGCCACAGCTGCCAGCCGTTGTAGGCTGCGTAACTGCCAAGGACCACGATGAGTAACCACGTGATGGCATTGCCCCACTTTCGCCAAAACGCTTTGATTTGATCAAGTTGTTCTTGTTCTTCTAGGTCGAGATGTTGAGTCGCCATGCGTGTGTGCGTCGTCGTTTAGTTGAAAAATTCATGCCTTGGACCCGCAGCGCGATCGCAGCTGGGCCCAGCCGCTTATTGTAGGGCTTGCCACCAAGCTCCAAGCTGCGTCAAAGCGACGGTTGCTTGCCCGCTCGGTTCGCCCCGTAAATGCTTCACCGCAACCCCACCTGCCGCCAATTCATCCTCACCGAGAATGACCGCCCAAGTCGCGCCACTCCCGTCAGCGCGCTTGAATTGTGACTTCATGCTGCCCTGTCCATCGGCCGTACCCGCATGCATTTGTACCTTAGCCCCCACCGCCCGCAGGGCACGACAAACGACCGCCGCTGTTTGAGCCGCCTGTGCTGTGGGTACCACCACATACACATCGGGGGCAGCAGCAGCGGGCAACAGATCTTGAGACTTCAGCAACTCGAGGATGCGCTCAACGCCGAGGGCCCACCCCACCGCGGGAGCGGGCTTGCCACCAATTTGCTGAATCAACCCATCGTATCGACCACCCGCGCAGATCGTTCCCTGTGAGCCCAACTCTTCGGTGACGAATTCGAACACGCTCAGGTTGTAATAATCCATCCCACGCACGAGCCGCGGGTTGATACGGTAAGACACGCCAGCTGCATCGAGCAACGCGCGCAATCCATCGAAATGCGCGAGGGATGACTCGCCCAAATAGTCCATCAATTTAGGCGCAGCATTAACAAGAGCCTGCATCTCAGGATTTTTGGTGTCCAAAATGCGCAATGGATTCGTGTGCAGGCGACGCTTGGCCTCGGCATCCAGAACAGACTCATTGGCACTCAAGTAGGCGATCAGTGCCTCGCGATGCGCGAGCCGTTCGGCCGGTTGCCCCAAGCTGTTGATTTCCAGTGCGACGTGCTTCAACCCTAAGCGAGACCACAGGTCTGCCGCCATGAAAATGAGTTCTGCATCGACATCGGGTCCGGCAAAACCCAATGCTTCTGCACCCACTTGATGAAACTGCCGGTAACGTCCGCGCTGGGGCCGCTCGTGGCGAAACATGGGCCCCATGTAGTACAAACGGCGCGGTCCATCGTACAGAAGGTTGTGCTCGACCACAGCGCGAACCACGCCAGCTGTCGCCTCAGGACGGAGGGTAAGCGCCTCGCCATTCAACCGATCCTCGAAGGAGTACATCTCCTTCTCGACGATATCGGTGACCTCCCCCAAACCGCGCACAAACAAGCCAGTGGGCTCAACAATCGGGGTCCGCACGTTACGGTACGCGTAGCCGGCCATGAGGTCGCGTAGTTGCGCCTCTAACCACTCCCAGTGACCAGATTCCGCAGGGAGAATGTCGTTCATGCCTTTGACGGCAGTTAACTTGTCAGCCATAAATAAAAAGTAGAAGGAAAAAAGAAGCGCTTAGGCTGTGTGCGTCGTCGACCCAAATCGGTTCTTGACGTAGGTGTCGACCACATCTTTGAACTGCGCAGCGATATTCTCGCCTCGCAGGGTCATGGCCTTTTGACCGTCTATGAATACGGGCGCCGCCGGCGCCTCTCCCGTACCGGGCAAACTGATACCGATATCAGCGTGTTTGCTCTCACCCGGACCATTGACGATACAACCCATAACCGCCACCTTCATTGACTCGACGCCAGGGTACTGCCGGCGCCAGTCGACCATAGCGGTGCGCATGTAGTCGTCGATTTCTTTGGTGAGATCTTGGAAAGTCGTACTGGTTGTGCGCCCGCAACCGGGGCAGGCCGTCACGCTGGGCACAAACGCGCGCAAGCCCATAGACTGGAGAATTTCCATAGCCACGATGACTTCTTGGGTTCGGGCTTCACCCGGCGCCGGTGTGAGAGACACACGAATGGTGTCGCCAATCCCTTGCTGCAACAACACCGACAGCGCTGCTGCGGAGGCCACCGTACCTTTCGTGCCCATGCCCGCCTCAGTTAAGCCGAGGTGTAACGCGTAATTGCAACGCTGGGCGAGCGATTGGTAAACCGTAATGAGTTCTTGCACGCCGCTGACCTTGCATGACAACAAAATTTGCGATGCAGGCAAGCCTATTTTTTGTGCGGCGGCGGCCGACTCAAGGGCCGAGGTGATCAAGGCTTCCACCATGACTTGCTTGGCTTCCCAAGGCTCGCGACGCTGGCTGTTGGCGTCCATCATGCTGGCCAACAGATCTTGGTCTAGGCTGCCCCAGTTAACGCCGATGCGAACGGCCTTGTCCCAACGAACAGCGAGCTCGATCATCTGCGCAAACTGTTTGTCGCCCTTTTCCCCGCGTCCCACATTGCCTGGGTTGATCCGGTACTTGGACAGGGCCTGCGCGCAGTCAGGGAAATCCGTCAACAAACGGTGACCGTTGTAGTGGAAATCACCGACCAGGGGAACCGCAATACCCATGCGATCGAGCTGTTCGCGAATGTACGGCACCGCTTTGGCCGAGGCCTCATTGTTTACCGTAATACGCACCAACTCGGAGCCCGCCTGCGCGAGCTCTTTCACCTGAATCGCGGTTGCGACAGCATCTGCGGTATCCGTGTTGGTCATGGACTGCACGCGTACTGGCGCATCGCCCCCCACGGTGACCACATGATCACCCCACGCCACCTTAGCCTGCAGGGTCTGGCGTTTCTGTGGCCGAGTCATGGCAACGGGCTGTGCGTCAATAGTCATGGCGGTGGCAACTGATAGAGAAATAGTTCAATTAACGTCAAATCGCGCCACGTTGAGGCGGGCTTTGTCAGTGAGGTCGAGGGCTTTACTGCGGGAATAAACACGCACGCCAGCCGCGTTACCAATCAGCACGGACAGTGGGCGCCCCCCCTCATCGATAGCGACGTGGTCACCGGCCGCCATCAACCTCGTAAAGACCCGAGCGCCACTGACATCGGTAACTTCAACCCAGGAGGTCTCCAGAGCGTGCAGCACCAGAATATGATTGCCAATGGCGGCTGGGGTCAACGGTGCAGATTGGTTGTTAACGATCGGCCCCGGTTTTGCTGATTCTTCGGGCGGCGCCGCAGTAACGGCAGGCGGTGTCACCGGGGCGGCCTCCGCGGTACCCCCTGCGGCGGGGGCGATTTCGGTAACGGGTGCGGCGGGCACCTCAGCTGCAGCGGGCGCGGTCGTTTCTGTGCGCTCGGGCTCGATGACGGCGGGTTGCGCGGTTGCTCTGGCTTGACGACGTTCGCTGGCATGCTGCATTTGCTGGTAAGCCATCCAAACGCCAACCCCGATCAGCAAAACCACCAACACCCCGAGCCAGCCACGACCACCAGTCGGCTGGGCACTGGCGGGCAAAGCGGTCGCCGCATTCGGCGTGCCATCGTTTGGCAATGTCTTCGGTACCGCTGTGGCATCTGTGCTTTGGCCGGGCCATGCGTCCAGCACAGGACCTGGCTCAATGCGCAGCTGACGACACACGCTGGCCGCCAACGCGCGGGTAAATGTCATCTCGCTGGGGTTGTTGAGTTCACCAGCCTCCAGGGCCTGCAACTTGCGAACCGATACTTTGAGAACCGCCGCAAGAGGCTCAATCTCGACACCCGCTGCCAGTCGCGCTTGCTGCAGCATGATCCAGCCCGGCACATTTCCGTGCTCCTCTACAGCGTTGCCCTCGGAGTGGTTCATGGTGTCGTCGTCTGATGGCTTCATGCTTGTCTCTGAATTCTTACTTTTATCGTACTTTTCTGACCGTTAATAGTAGCGTAATATCTTAATTTCATGCGAACCGGGCTGCAACCGGAGTTACACCGACGGCGTGGGCAAAGGACGCTTCACCTGCACCACGTGAGTCGTGGAATCAGCTTCGCGTAACTCAGCCATGCGCTTGGCGGCGTTGGTTCGGTCGAGCACCTCGCCGGCCAGCTGTCCGCAGGCGGCATCAATATCGTCTCCGCGGGTTTTGCGAATCGTCGTGACAAAACCAGCCTGCAACAAAATATCGGCAAACGCTTGCACCGTCACTCTGTCCGAGCAAACCAAGCCTGAATCAGGAAACGGATTGAAGGGGATTAGATTGAATTTGCAATGCAAGCCGCGACCGCCATCATGCGAATTGATTAAGTTGACCAGCTCGTGGGCGTGAGCTGGCTGATCGTTAACGCCCTTCAGCATGCAGTACTCGAAGGTCAAAAAATCACGGGGAGCCGCTGGCAGGTAGCGCGCACAAGCGTCAAACAACTCCACCAAGGGGTATTTCCGATTCAACGGCACCAGGTCGCTGCGCAGGGCGTCGCTGGGGGCATGCAGTGAAACGGCCAAGGCAACCGGACAGTCCTGCGACAAGCGGTCGATCATGGGCACCACGCCCGACGTACTGACAGTCACCCGTCGGCGTGATAACCCGTAGGCATTGTCATCAAGCATGGTTTTAAGTGCAGGGACCAGTGCACTGTAGTTCTGTAGCGGCTCACCCATCCCCATCATGACAATGTTGCTGACCATGCGATCAGTCGTTTTGCGCTCCGTTCGCAGGGTGTGCTCGACATACCAAAGCTGACCAATAATCTCTGCTGTGGTCAGGTTGCGGCTGAAGCCCTGGTGGCCGGTTGAGCAAAAACGGCAGCCAACTGCGCAGCCCGCTTGTGACGATACACACAGGGTGGCGCGATCCGACTCAGGGATGTAGACCGCTTCGACGGCATCGCCACCGCCTACGTCGAACAGCCATTTAATGGTGCCGTCACGTGCATTTTGTCGGCTTAGAACAGCCGGTGCGCTGACGTGCGCAACTTGGGGGAGTTTTTCTCTGAGGCTTTTCGCCAGGTTAGACATGGCGCTAAAGTCTTTAACGCCCCGCTGGTGGATCCAGCGGTAGAGTTGGGTGGCGCGAAAGCGCTTTTCACCCAACGTCTCGCAAAAGGCGGCTAAGCCCTCGATATCAAAATCAAGCAGGTTAGCCGTCATGCGCAATTAACGTGCGTACACGTTCATACCGGCGAAGAAGAAGGCGACTTCAACCGCAGCAGTCTCGGGCGCGTCAGAGCCGTGAACCGCGTTCGCGTCGATGCTGTCAGCGAAGTCTGCGCGGATGGTACCGGCGTCCGCTTTCTTGGGATCAGTCGCGCCCATGAGGTCGCGGTTTTTAGCGATGGCGCCTTCACCTTCCAACACCTGGATCATGACGGGGCCAGAGACCATGAAGTCAACCAAATCTTTGAAGAAGGGACGCTCTTTGTGCACGCCATAAAAGGCTTCTGCTTCAGGGCGTGAAAGGTGCGCCATTTTGGCAGCGATAACTTTCAAACCAGCCGCTTCGAAGCGTGCGTAGATTTGACCGATCACGTTCTTTGCAACTGCGTCGGGTTTGATGATGGAGAGAGTGCGCTCGATAGCCATGGATAAATTACCTTGAAATAAAAAACAAAACGGTTAGCCGGCTGCACCAGCTTAGCCTCTTATTCTAACCCGCTAAGCCCCTGAAAAGCGGGGCTCAGCGTGGCTTTTTGCCGCGTTTCCCACCCCCGGCGGCGCGATCTCGCTGGCGCTGCAGCGCATCGCCGCCGATGTACCCAAACGAGGTCTTGAGCGGATCTGGCACCCCCGTCGGCGAGGTGCGTCCAGGTCGACCGCGGGATCGCTTGGCGCGCTTCTCAGCCTCGGCTTCAGCCCGCATGTCCCACCCCTGGGGCGTACTTGGACGACGTCCACCTGATTTGGCATACGTCGTTTTAACGGAGCGTCCCAGGCCTGCCGTGCGGCCAGACTTGCCCGCGTGGGGGTTTTCAGCACGGCCGCGCGATTTATCACCGGGCTCGGCTTCTTGGGCAATTTGCATCAGCTGGTCGATATCACGCCAATCCAATTCCACCCAAGCCCCACGGCGAAGCCCGCGAGGAAGCTCAACCGTTCCGTAACGGATGCGGATCAACCGGCTGACTGCATGGCCAACCGACTCGATCATGCGACGTACCTCACGGTTACGACCCTCACCGATGGTGACGCGGTACCAGTGGTTAACCCCTTCCCCGCCGCCATCGACAACGGAGGCGAATTGCGCTGGTCCATCCTCAAGTGTCACGCCGTCCAATAGCTTTTGCTTTTCCTCGTTATTCAAGGCGCCCAACACGCGTACCGCGTATTCACGCTGCAAGCCAAACCGCGGATGCAT